>QNZT01000094.1 GCA_003978455.1 Sulfurospirillum sp. | reverse complement strand
TTTTCCAAAATCAAACAGCACTTTCCAGACATCCACGTCAAAGCGCTCACCGCGGCAGAGATCAACTTTCTGGCGGAGGAGTACAACCTCAGCTACGATGAAGTGATCGACCGCATGATCGAACACGGTGTGGACTCGATGCCCGGCGGGGGTGCGGAGATATTCGACGAAAAAGTACGCGACTATATCTGCAAGGGAAAGGTGACTTCCGATCAGTGGATCGATATTCACCGCAAATGGCACGAAAGAGGCAGACACTCCAACGCGACGATGCTTTTTGGTCATGTCGAAGAGAAACACCACCGTATCGACCATATGATCCGTCTCAGAAGCTTGCAGGATGAGACGGGCGGGTTCAACAGTTTTATCCCGCTTGTCTATCAGCGTGAGAACAACTTCCTCAATGTCACGAAATTTCTCTCTTCGCAGGAGATACTCAAAACGATGGCGATCAGCCGTATCATGCTGGACAATTTTCCCCATATCAAAGCCTACTGGGTCACATCGACGGTCAATCTGGCACTCGTCTCCCAGGCATACGGTGCGGACGATCTCGACGGTACGATCGAACGTGAGTCGATCAATGCGGCAGCAGGTGCCAAAAGTGCCAGCGGGATGCCGCTGGAGGAGTTTGTTGCGCTGATCAAAAACAGCGGCTATACGCCTGTGGAGCGGGACAGCCTCTATCATGAACTCAAAGTCTGGTAAATCCGGTAAAATGATTCTCTACATACACGGTTTCGGCAGCAGCGGCAAAGGCGGTAAAGCGGAGATCATGCGGGAGATATTCGGTAACAATCTTATCGCACCGTCACTCTCATACATCCCGGAGCTGGCAGTCGATACACTCGAACAGATCGCATCGTCTATCCGAAATAGCGGAGATACGCTGACGCTGATGGGCAGTTCACTGGGCGGTTACTATGCCACCTGGCTTGCCGACCGGTTCGATGCCAAAGCGGTTTTGATCAACCCCGCCGTCAAGCCGTACAATACCCTCGCCTCCAGGATCGGGAAAAACCGCAGTTACTACGACTTCAGCGATTACGAGTTTACACAAAAACATATCAACGATCTCAAAAGATACGATGTCAAAGTGCCCAAAAAGGAGTATTTCATGCTCCTGCTGCAAACGGGGGATGACGTGCTCGACTACCGTGAAGCAGCCGAAAAGTTCGCGGGTGCGAAGATCGATATCGAAGAGGGCGGCACGCACGGCTATGAGGGAATCGAAAGAAAGATCGAAGCGATCAGAAGCTTTCTGGAACTCTGACCGCTTTTGATCACTGCAGTTTACGCAACTCCGTTTCAAACCACGTTTTGAGTATCTCCTTATCCTCTTTTGAGAGTTTTGCATCTTTGTGTATCCACAAATAGCTGGAGAGCGGCATCATCCCGTTCGCGGTGGTTTTGACGGCGCGTTTGAGGCGTTTGGTCTTTATTTTGGGGTCGATGGTCGCCCATCTGGAGAAATTGAGCGCTTTTCTGCCGTCATTGACATGTCCGACGATACTCCATGAAAGGGGTGCGATGTCACTGTACCAGGGCCAGACGGTTTCATCGGAGTGGCAGTCGTAACAGCTTCTTTTGAGGATTTTTGCCACTTTTTCGGGGGCGTGCAGGGCGATCTTCGTATCGACCGGAGGATTGGTGCGGTCGGGTCTGATCAACTGGATCGCACCAAGCAGTGCGATGAGGATCAATAACGCTTTTTTCATACTGTTTCCTGTTACTTATTTAGAAATGTTATAATAGCACAATGCATTTTACATTTGAGTATCCCGCCGCACTGTTGTTACTGCTTCTGCTGCCCTGTTTTTACTTCTGCCGTAAAAAAGCCAAAAGCAGATTTTTGCCCAAACTCTCCTGGCTGCCGGTGAGAGGAAGTCTGCTGCACAGAGAACTCTGGTGGCGGATACTTATCTTTACACTTGTTGTGACGGCACTGGCGGCACCCATCTCGTTTACCGCGCGGGCACCTTCCCACCGCAAAGGTGTAGCGATCGTACTGGCGCTGGACACAAGCGGTTCGATGCGGGAGAGCGGTTTCGGCAAGGGAGAGGATAGCAAGTTTGCACTGCTACAGCGTCTGGTGGCGGCGTTTATCGACAAACGTGCCGGAGACAATATCGGTGTCGTGGCGTTTGGTACGTTTGCATTTACCGCATCGCCTGTCAGTTATGATCTGGAGGGTGTCAAATCTCTGCTCGAGATGCTTGAGGTGGAGATCGCAGGTAAAAATACCGCTATCGGTGATGCGATCGTCCAGAGTCTCAAAACCCTTGCCCGGAGTCGTGCGAAAGAGAAGGTGATCATACTGGTGACAGACGGTGAAAACAACAGCGGTAGTGTTTCCGTAAAACAGGCGGTTGCGATGGCAAAAAAAGAGGGTATCAAAATCTTTACGATAGGGCTTGGCACACCCAAAACCTACGATGCGGCGATGCTGGAACGGATCGCACGGGAGAGCGGCGGAAAAATGTTCGGTGCCGTCAATGAAGATGATCTCCAGAAGGTCTATGCACAGATCAACAAACTGCTTCCCTCACCGCTGCGTTCGGCGCACTATCTCAACAAACGTGCACTCTTTGTTTTTCCGCTCTTTTTGGCGGTACTGCTTCTCTTTTACTACCTCTACAGAAGAGGGAGGGTGGTTTCATGAAGCTGCTCTATCCCGAGTTTTTGATGCTATTTGCAGCGCTTTTGTACCTCTATACGCGCAACCGCAAACCGATACAGCTCTATCTTGCGCTGGCGCTGATGATCGTCGCGCTGAGCCGTCCGGTGATGACCCGTACACTTCATGAAGAGAAAGCGGAGGGGGTTGAAGCGGTGGTGGCACTGGATCTCTCCTACTCGATGCAAGCTGCAGATATCAAACCCTCCCGGCTGGTAGCGGCGAAAGAGACGGTGCGAAAGCTCTTTTCCGAAAATCGGAAAAACCGCTATGCGCTCTACGGTTTTACGACCAATGCCCTGATCCTCTCTCCTGCGACACAGGACTATGCACTGCTCAAAGCGGCACTCGACTCGATCGAAGAGGGAGATATCCTCACCCACGGTACTTCCCTCTCGCATCTGTTGCAGAAACTGGCACAAAAATCTGTGCCTGTGGAAAATGTGGTGATTTTGACCGACGGCGGCGAAGAGCAGGATGCCGATCGCCTGATCGAAATTGCCAAAGATTCGGGGATGCGTCTGATTGTCGTAGGGATGGCGAGCGACAAAGGTACACTGCTGCGGGACAGATACGGCAAAGTGCTCAAAGATACGGACAATGCACTGGTGATCTCCCGCCTCAATCCGATACTCAAAAAAGTGGCTCTCCAGAGCGGCGGTGCATTTTTGCGGTTTGAAGATCCCGATACCACTGCACAAAAGATCGCCGCGCGACTCGATGCAGTCGCGGACAAATCGCTCTTCAGCCACAAAGAGAGGCAGTACCGTGATCTCTTCTGGATACCGCTTCTGGCGGCAGCGGGACTCTTTCTCTTCTACTTTGTGCAGATTCCCAAAAAATGGTTGCTGCTTATACCGTTTGTGACGCAAACCTCCGATGCTGCGATGCTGGACTGGTTCTATCTTCATGAAGCAAAAAGCGCCTATCATCAGGGCGACTATAAAGCAGCCGCAGAAGCACTGAACCACGTCTCGTCCCGTACGCTCCAGCTGGCGTATGACAAAGCACTCACAGCCTATAAGATGCGCCGCTTCAAAAAAGCGCTGTCGATACTCGACGGTCTTGAAACTTCAGATGCCCGGATGAAGTTCAAAATCCTCTCACTGACGGGTAACGCCCACGCCCGTCTCAGAGCCTACAGCAAAGCGCGCAGAGCCTGGCAGGCGGCGCTGATCATCAGACGGGACGAAAATCTGCTCTACAATCTCAAAGCGATTCTGGGGC
>QNZT01000070.1 GCA_003978455.1 Sulfurospirillum sp. | reverse complement strand
AACTGTTCGAAACCGAAACAATCGAAGGCAAAACCGTTGTCAAAATCATCAAAGCGTATGAGAAAGAGCACGGTATGCCAACCAGAATCACCGAGCATGAAGAGCCGAACGAAGATATCAACGAAGCGATCAGTAAGGAAGAGCAGAGAGAGAAAAGTGCTGAAGAAGAGCAGCCAAAAACAGCGGAAAACAAAAACGATAAAAAATCTTCCGATAAAAACGAACCCGAAGAGAAAGCATAACAGACCCTTTTTATCTGATACAGATCAAATCTTTTTGTATCTGTGTCAGAGACTCCCGGAAATTAACCCCTTTTTAATCTCTAATATACGATAATCACCAAAAAATCTGAAGAGCCTTTATGGATAATAAAATCGTAAAAATATTTGATACTACTTTAAGAGACGGAGAACAGAGTCCCGGCGCCTCTATGAATATGGAAGAGAAGATCCAGATCGCCCTCCAACTGGAAAAACTTCGGGTCGATATCATCGAAGCGGGATTTGCTGCGGCGAGTCCTGGAGACTTTGAAGCGATTCACAATATCGCCGAAGTGGTTGAAAACTCTACCGTCTGCTCACTGGCAAGGGCACTCAGCAGAGACATCAAAGCTGCCGGAGACGCAATCGCCCCGGCAAAACATCAGCGTATTCATACTTTTATCGCCACCAGCCCGATCCACATGAAGTACAAACTCCAGATGAGCCCTGATCAGGTGATCCAAAAAGCGGTTGAAGCGGTACAATACGCCAAAACCTTTACCAATGATGTAGAGTTCAGCTGCGAAGATGCAGGAAGAAGCGAGATGCCTTTTCTCAAAGAGATTCTCGACGCAGTCATCGCGGCGGGGGCTACGACACTGAACATCCCCGATACAGTAGGATACAGAATGCCCGAAGAGATGGGCAGTATGATCAAAGAGCTTCATGAATTTGTGCAGGATCGTGCGGTCATCTCGGTGCATTGCCACAACGATCTGGGACTGGCAGTCGCCAACTCACTGGCTTCCATCCAAAACGGCGCGAGACAGATCGAGTGTACCGTCAACGGATTGGGAGAGCGTGCGGGTAACGCCGCCATGGAAGAGATCGTCATGGCACTGAAAACACGAAAAGACTATTTCAACGGTCTGGATACCAACATCGACACCCGTGAGATCTACCCTGCCAGCCGCCTGGTAGCCAATATCACCGGTATCGTACCGCAACCCAACAAAGCGATCGTCGGGAAAAACGCTTTTGCACATGAGAGCGGTATCCACCAGGATGGCGTACTGAAACATCAGGAGACCTACGAGATCATGAAAGCGGAAGATATCGGTCTGACCGATGCCAATACCATCGTACTGGGCAAACTCTCCGGTCGCCACGCTTTCAAAGAGAAGATCGAGGCACTGGGCTACAAACTGACAGACGAAGAGCTCAACCAGTCGTTTGCCAGATTTAAACTGCTCGCGGACAAAAAGAGAGAGATCTTCGACGACGATCTTCGCGCGATCATCACCGATGAGATCGTACAGGTTCCCAAAACCTACGAATTGGTCAATCTCCAGATCAACGACTGCATGAACGGCGTGCCGAGTGCTGCGGTCTGTATCAGACACAACGAAAACGAGATCACCGACGCGGGTATCGGAAACGGAACGATGGATGCCATCTTCAAGACGGTAGATCGTATCTCCGGCATACAGGGAGAGCTGAAAGACTACAAAGTGACAGCGGTTACACAGGGCAAAGACGCTCTGGCAAAAGTGACAGTCAAAGTGAGCTTCGATCCGGCACTCTCCTCCTTCACCGGTCACGGACTCAGTATCGACACGATGATCGCCAGCGCCAAAGCGTACATCAGCGCACTGAACGCTTACGTTTACGAAAACGAGAGCAAAAGCAAGCGGGACAGAGGAGGAATCTGACCCGTGGCTTTGGGAATCGATACCAGACTCAACTATTTTCTTTTCGGCGTTTTTGTCGCGGCGGTGATCCTCCCCTTTGTCGATGGGATCGTTTCACTGTCGCTGGCGGTACTGCTGCTGATCTATATGATCGTTATCGTATCGCTCCACTTCAAACGTAAAAAAGAGCAACGCAAAAACCGTCTGAAGATCAAAAAGACAAAAGAGCACCGTTTTATCGAAAAGATCAACAAAAAACGCAGACTCGAACAACACCAGAAACACGATACCATCAACAACCAGGTGGCACATATCCAGGAGTTGTGGGATCTGAGCAAAGATCAGCAGAGAACCTTTGTCAACTTCATCGAAAAACGCGCCTACACCGACCTCTATACCAAGATGACCAACTCCCTCCTGCCCCAGTTGATCAAGATGATAGAGATCTGCATCGAACAGCACAAAAAAGGGTGCAAACGCGAAGTACAGCGCCGCATCAACGAACTGACCAAAATCATGAAAACCGAGATCTCACGCACACAGGCAAAGAAAAAAGATGACTTTGAAACCACCAGCGAAGTCTACGACCAACTGCTTCATGAAGTACATCCAAAGAAGCACTGAAAAACCGTTTACCCCTTCCGTGTCACATAAAACCCTTCGATGATCATGAAGTCAAGGTTGGTGTCGAGGAAATCTCTCACGGCGTGTTCGGGTGTCAGTACCATCGTGCGTCCGTGTTTGTTGAAAGAGGTGTTGATGATCACACCGAAACCGGTCAACTCTTTGACCCTCTTTATCAGTGCATAGTAACCGGGGTTGTCATCCTGTGAGACGAACTGTACTCTTGCGGTCAGATCGACGTGTACCGCACCGGGGATCTGCTCTTTGAACTCCTCTTTGAGCCGGAAAGCGATCGTCATATGTTTGTTATCGTACGCTTTTTCAAAAAGGCGTTCTCTCTCTTCTGCCAGCATGGAGGGGCAAAAGGGTTGAAACAGCGGTCGTCGCTTGATCTCTTTGTTGATCAGTTTCTGGATCTCTTTGTTGCGTACGTCGGCGATGATACTGCGGTTTCCCAGCGCTCTGGGACCAAACTCGCACCGACCGGCAAAACGCGCGCCTACTTTCCCCCCGACGATCATCTCAGCCGCTTTCAAAGGTGCATCCTCACCGAGGTATCTATAGGAGAGTCCGGATGACTGTAGCACCGCTTCGACCTCCTCTTTGGTATAGGAGGAGCCGTAGTAGGGCATCATCGGAAAGTGAAACTGCGCCTTTTGTTCCGGATGCAGGTGCAGATGCTCTATCGCTGCGACACCCTGAGAGATGCCGTCGTCACCCATCGCAGGGACGATAAACACCTCATCGAAAAGTCTCTCGTAAATACGCAGGTTCATGATCACATTTGCCGTCACCCCGCCTGCCAGTGCGATACGCTTCAGCGGATAACGCTTTTTGACCATACCAAGATAGCGCAAAACGATCTCTTCGGTCGATTTTTGCACCGCGGCGGCGATATCCTCTTTGGAGAATTCCCCAAAAAGTGCATCCAGATTTTCCTGCGCAAAAATCCTGTTCAGCACGTCGGTATCCAGTTGCATCGAAAGGCTCTTTTCATCGAGAGTGACACTCTGCACCAGATCATCATAAAGTCTGTTTTCATGATCTCCAAACGCTGCCAGCGCTTCCACTTTTCCCTCGTCGGCGTTGGGTGTGTATCCCAGAAGGTGGGTAAAGATAGAGTAGACATTTCCGACCGAAGCGTATCCGTTGTCGGCAAAATCGTACATTTTCATATTGTCCACATAGCGGTTTTTACTGCTGCCAAGTTCGTTGAAAACACCCTCTTTGACTTCATAGAGTTTTGAAAAAGAGCCGTCACCCTCCCCGTCAAAAGTAAAGACCAGCGTATGGTCAAAGCCGCTTGCATAGTAAGCGGCATACGCGTGTGTCAGATGGTGTTCATGAAATGTCACAGACAGCTTCGCGTTGGGAAATATCACCCGTAACTCTTTTTCGATGATCTC
>QNZT01000079.1 GCA_003978455.1 Sulfurospirillum sp. | reverse complement strand
CTTACACCGCTTCTTTCGGTATTGACATAATCGATCTTAAAAGTCTTTGTCTTCAGACCGCTAATCGTCAGCAAACGGTTGTCAAAATCGTAATCAAGCCCCTTGGCGCTGATCAATACATCAAAAATCTCATTCAGACGCATATGTTTGATGTTGATACCGTAGAGCTTCTGAGAGAGCTTCTCTTTCGCCAGACTATCCTTGGTCACGATACTAAAACTACACTCGTTGCTGAGCTGGTTCAGGATTTCACTCGTCGCTACTTCATCTGAAACTTTGATATTAAAAGCGCGGTAATTACAACTTTTGGCATAGACTGCTGATGTGGATATACCAGTCAGAAGTGCACCCGTAACCAAACCGTTTCTGATGCTATTTAATAGTGATTTTTTCATTCTTCTTCCTCAAAGTTAATCTTTTTTTATATTCATTGTTTTGTAAAAAAACGCCGTTTCTCTGAACGGACGCCAGTTTATATTCAGCGACTTTGTCACCGACACGGTACCACTTTCCGCTGATTTTTGCCCGGTTATTCATAATCGCCTGCAAAATCAACTCCGCTTTCGCTTTGACAGCAATTTTAGTGCCATCTTTTTTGACGATCACTTTCTCCTTTTTAGGTGGGTTCAGACGTACAAAGGGGGGTTTTACAGCTTCTATCTTCTTTACATCCGCACCCACACGATGTTGCCCGATACGATCAAACATAATCTTATAATCCTTGATCAATGCAAGCTTTATATGTTCATCTCCCGCTTCCGAGGCACTCAGCGCCACACACATACCCGCCAGGGTCGTTATCCATACTATTTTTTTCATCAATACTTCATCCCCCATACTGCTATTCTAAATTCACTCATCACCTTATCCTCAGGTTTAAACATCTTCAACTGATCGATATCGATCACCAGCGGAGACTCTTCGATCTCGTTGATGAACTTCATGAGATTGGTAAAGTCTCCTTTGGAGGCGATATTGACAACCACCACATGGGTGATCTTCTGATATGTGGGATTGAAAAACTTATTGCCGATCTCTTTGATCTCTACATGATGTTTCTTTGCCAGTGCGGAGATATTGTCCACAAACTTAGCCCAGTTTTCATCATCGAAAAGCAGATACGAGAGTTCGGTCAGGGTATTGTCCACATAACTGATCTTGTAGAGTGCATCGTCAAACTGTTTGCGTTTCTCTTGAACCACCTTACGGAGCATCGCCACCTTTTGCGGTGTATTCTGCGCAAGATAATTGCGCTCCTGGCTGATCTTGCTTTTGACTTGAACGATCTTGTTTTGTGTCTCATGCAACTGTCTGTCGGTTTCCAGAAAGATAAACTGATAAACCACATAAGCGATGACGAGCGCCGCTACAAAATAGAACATAGAGACTTCCGACGGCTTTTTTTCGGCAAAAAATTTATCGATCTGACTTAAAATATCTTTGTTATTGACTGAACTGACCATTTAATCCTACCTTTATTGCACTCTTATAATACGAACTGTTTTCATCTTTTTTAATCAACGCTGTACTTACATCATAATCTTTCCTTCTGGAAATATCTTCGATCAACTCTGTAATGTACTTATCTTTTGAACTACGCACCGTAATGACCATTGTATTGTTCTGTTCATCTGTCTCCAGTATTTTGGCATGATGCTTGTTTACTCTCATGAAGAGATCGGTCATGATCTTCGCTTTCATTGGATAGTTGACTTTCTTCTTATATATCTGTTTCAGCAAGCTGGTACGAAAGTCGAGATCTTTCGTCTTTGCCGCCAATTTCTTCTCGATCTCTTCTTTCTCTTTATTGACCTTAGCCAACGCATCTTTGATCTGTTTGCTTCGATGTGAAAGCGTCCGATGCTCTTCTTGCAGATGCGACAGCTCTTTTTGCAAAAACATCTTCTCATAAACAAATTCATAGGCAGGATATGCCAAAGAGAGCAGTAAACTCGCAGCAATCACCTGGATCAGCTTACCGCTGGCACGCTGATTGAGCGGCGGCGGTCGTTTAAAGACGGAGATATTGTGTGTATCGTTTCGATCTTCCAGATAGGTCACCGCTGTCTCGATCATCATCGTATGGAGCGGTTCTATATCTATCTCTGCGGCATTTTTGGAAATCTTGAAGTCGAGATATTTCGTCGGCAGAGAGATATAGTTGTAACAAAACTCCTCCAGACCGGCGATATTGCCTATCTCCGTACCGATATAGACCTGATCGATACCCTCAAGACGGTATGCTCTTTTGGCATAGAGAATGACATCGTTAACATAGACAAACAGTTCACCGAAAATCTTCATGAGCTGCTGCTGGTAGGCACCATTTTCATGTTGCATACCGTTTTTTTGCAACATCGCAAAAAAAGTTTTTTCGTCTATACGCTTACCGAGCTCTTTTGCAAAGGTGTCGGAGATATACTCCAAAGTATATTTGATCGATTTGGAAAATACATATTCACCATCTTTATAGATGGTTACGAAGGCATCGTCTTTGTGAAAATAGACAAAACAGTCTGTCTTATCCGACTTCAAAAGATTTCTATCATAAAGCGACTTCACCAAAAACGGCGCAGCTGTGATATAGTCGATATATTTGATCTGTTTCAGTTCACCGAAGATATTGTTGAGGACATCCGTATCGATGGCGATGACATTAAAAACCCTGAATTCACCGTCGTTTCGGTTGGACTGAAAATGGAAGATAGAGTACTCTTTATCCACCTCTAGCCCAAGCTCGTCATAAGCTTTGATCTCGATCGCATCATCGAGTTCTTCATCGCTGACACCGATTTCGATATCGACAGTAGAGGAGATAATATCCTTGGTTTGTACATACGAGATATAAAAAGCTTTGTCGTCAAACTTTTTGAGCCCCTCATTTGTAATGAGGTTATCTTCGTAACGATACGACTTGTGCGAATAGGGATCGAGCGTAATAATACTTTGTTTACGCCGTTCCATTATTTTCTTTTTTAACATGACAACTACCTATTAATTAAGATCAATAGGGTTGCAGAACCGGGTTTTACTATCCGGTTCTAGAAGTTGTAGCCAAGTTCTCCCAAAGATTTTTTATCTTTTGTCCAACCGTGCTTAACAACTACAAAGAGCTTTAAAAATGTCTTTTTGCCGTTGAGTTCTTCGATCATTTTACGCGCATGGTATCCGATACGCCTGAGGGTTTCACCATCTTTACCGATGATGATTCCCTTCTGGCTCTTCTTCTCCACCACGATCTGTGCGTAAATTTTCTCGAGATCCGGCTGCTCTTCAACCCTCTCAATCACTACATCGGTGAAATAGGGAATTTCTTTAGAGGTTTTTTCAAATACTGCTTCTCTGATCAACTCTTTATAGATATCTTTCATTTTGTCAGTAGTTAAAATCTCGGGATCATAGTAGTAAGGATGCTCGGGAAGATGTTTGCAGATGGTGCCAAAAACCATATTTCGGTCGGTGCCGCGCTTGATCGAAACCGGTATCAACTCAAGAAAACGATCCTGATACTTCTGAAACTCGGTGATCTTCTGTAGCACTTTTTCGTTGCGCACCTCATCGACCTTGGTCAAAAGCACGATATGGGGGATGTTTTTTTTGTTGCGTTGCAGGAAATCTTCATAGTTTTTCAGATCATCCGTCACAGGAGAGAGGAAGAGAATCAAGTCGGCATCACCCATCGCCTTGAGCGCTTCATCGAGCATAAAACGGTTGATCAGCCGCTCACTTTCATGAATACCCGGCGTATCGACGAAGATAATCTGACAGCACTCATGCATGGCAATAATGTTGAGCCGCTTGCGGGTGGCGTTGGCTTTGTGGGAAACCATTGCCAGCTTCTCCCCGACAAAGAAGTTCAGAAGCGAACTCTTCCCCGCATTGGGACGTCCGACAACCGCTACAAAACCCGCCTTTTGTGTTTCACAACTCA
>QNZT01000122.1 GCA_003978455.1 Sulfurospirillum sp. | reverse complement strand
CAGATGAAGATATCCAGACCATACCCGGAACAGATGGTGCTAAGATGAGTAAAAGCTACGGCAATACGATCGATCTTTTCACCACTGAAAAGCAGCTGAAAAAACAGACAGGCAAGATCGTCACCGAATCGGTACCGATGGAAGAGCCTAAAGAGTACATCAACTGCAACGTTTACAATCTCTGCAAACTCTTCCTCGACGAAGCGGGACAAAAAGAGCTTCAGGAGCGTTACAAACGTGGCGGAGAAGGGCACGGACACTTCAAGATCTATCTCAAAGAGTTGATCTGGGATCATTTTGCCCAGGCGCGCGAAAAGAGAGCCTACTATCTCGAGCATACGGACGAGGTACTTCAGATTCTCAACGAAGGTGCGAAAAAAGCCTCCGCGATAGCAAAAGAAAAGATGCGTATCGTACGTGATGCCGTCGGTATATACAGATAAAGGAAGACTATGCTTGATTTAAAAGCACTGCAAAACGACTTTGACACTATCGCAAAGAAACTGCGTAAGAAAAAAGTGGATGAAGCACAACTGGCAAAACTGAAAGAGATCTCACTCAAACTCAAAGAGCAGCGAAAAATACTCGAAGAGCTTCAGGCGGAGCAAAATGCCAAAAGCAAACTCTTCCCCGTCTATCAGAAAGAGGGAAAAGATATCGGTGCGCTCAAAGAGGAACTGGCAGAGAACAAACAAAAAATCGCCGCAGAGCAGGATGTTGTCAGGGAACTCGAAGAGCAGATGTATGAGATCGCCCTCAATATCCCCAATATCCCCGACGACGATATACCCGAAGGAGAAGATGAGGACGACAATGTCGAAATCAAAAGGGTGCTGGAGCCAAGAAAATTCGACTTTACCCCCAAAGAGCACTGGGATCTGAAGATCACACCAGACTGGATCGACTTCGAACGCGGTGTCAAACTGGCAAAAAGCCGCTTTTCCGTACTCAAAAACGATGCAGCCAGACTCGAACGCGCACTCATCAACTATATGCTCGACTTCAACCGAAGCCGCGGCTTTGAAGAGGTATGCGTCCCCTATCTGGTAAATAGAGACTCTCTGCTGGGCACCGGTCAGCTGCCCAAATTTGAAGAGGATCTCTTTAAAATCGAAGGCGAACCGCTCTATCTGATCCCAACGGCGGAGGTGCCTGTGACCAACCTCTTCCGTGACGAGATTTTGCAAAAAGAGGAGCTTCCGGCAAAACTCACCTCTTACACCGCCTGTTTCCGCAAAGAGGCGGGCAGCGCCGGGCGTGATACCAGAGGGATGATCCGTCAGCATCAGTTCGACAAAGTAGAGCTGGTATCGATCACGACGCCCGAACAGAGTGACGAGGTATTTGACGAGATGGTTTCATGTGCCAGCGACCTGCTCACATCACTGGGACTGCCACACCGGCTTGTCCTGCTCTGTGGCGGGGATCTCGGCTTTTCCGCCGCAAGAACGATCGATCTGGAAGTGTGGTTGCCGGGACAAAACCGTTACCGTGAAATCTCTTCCATCTCCAACACAAGAGCATTTCAGGCAAGACGGGCAAAAATCCGCTACAAAGAGGGGAAAAAGAATCTTCCCGTCCATACCCTTAACGGCTCGTCGCTCGCCGTCGGAAGAACGCTGATCGCCATCATGGAGAACTATCAAAATGAAGATGGTTCCGTAACGATCCCGGCAGTACTCCAGCACTACATGACATAAAAGAAGCGTAAATGGCAGAAGAAGAGTTTCTCAATCTCGACGAGGATGATGAAGAGTTTGATGAAGTCGAACTCGCCGAAGCCGCTTCCGACGTCGAAGAGAAACTGGATCTGGAGCAAAAGAACAAACTTATTTATATTGTCATCATTTTATTGACAGTTGCTATCTTTGTACTTGGTGCGCTCTTCTTCTACTTTTACTACAAAAAAAAGGAGAGTCGGCTTCATCATGAAGTCAATGCCACCAAAATCATAGAGAAAGTGATCCGCAAAGAGCAGCCCCAGACAGAAGCCAATTCACAGATTCAACGCTGGCTTTACGAAGCACAAAAACTCTACGAAGAGGGGAAAACCGAAAAAGCACTCCAACTCTATCAAAAAATCGCCCACTACAACCGGGCACTCTCCTGGTTCAACATCGGTGTTGCGATGATGAAAGAGCAACAATTCACTAAAGCGATCGATGCCTTTGACAAAGCATCACTGGATGATAAACTCAAATGCGAAAGTGCCCTCAATGCCGCAGTCTGTGCCTATAACCTCAAAAAGAAGAAACTTTTCGACCGCTATATGCAGTTGGCAAAAGAGTACCTTGTCTATGAACAAAACTCTCCGCTATACTCCTTTTACCAGACACTGCTCAACTACTATCAAAACGCCTATCCCGAAGCCCTTGTCTCGATTACCCATCCAACCTCGGACTACTACCGCCCCAAAGAGCTTTTTGTCGGCTCCAAAATATATACATCGCTTGACAATCTGCAAAATGCCATCAATATGCTCGAACACGCAGACAGAGCCAAAGATTTCTTCACACTCGGTCTACTCTATGCCAATACAGGTCAATACAAGATCGCATCTGATTATCTCCGTAAAGCAATCGATATCAAAAATCACCCCAAAGAAGCGAAACTGGCACTCTCACTGGCACAAAACAGACTTGGAAACCTTCAAACTGCTGCCAGACTGATGGAAGAAGTAGTGCAAAAAGATGCCAACGCGACAGAGATCTATCCCATCAAAGTCGCACTCAAACCTTCGCTTTTTGATCCGGTGGTAGCACAAAAGGAGTTTCAGAAAAATATTTTTCTGGACAAATTTTACCGATATTCCCTCCTTTTTTACTATGCACCATATAAACTCTCTTTCTATGGAAATGACATGAAAGACATCAAAAAAGGTGCCAGAACCGTTGATATCGACAAGACCAAACCCGCCATGGCATATCTCACCACCAGTCAAAATATCGCACAGGTCAATCTGGAAATAGCCAGGGCAGTAGAGTTTTCACTCTCACACAAACTCTATGAGACACAAGCCATCTTCAAAGATGCCCTGAAAAAATATCCCTGGGATGCTGTCTTGCACTACAATCTCGGACTCACTTATGCACAGATGTTCAACTTCAAAGAGGCCTATAAAGAGTTTGCCAAAAGCCAGACACTCGACACAACACTTTTTGAATCTGCGATCTTTAAATCTTTTTGCGCAACGCTGATCAACAAGGATCCGACAATCGAAAATCTTGAGCATATCTACGCGCTACTCTCACTTTCCAAGGAGCCTACATACAAAAAGCGTATCTCCGCCCTGATCAATATCGCCAGAGATACACCTACGATGCCTGACGGCTACCTGCCAGCAGATATACATCCGTTTGATACAGCCATCGATATGGTATTTGCCTATACGCGCTCCGAAGAGAGTGCATGGAAAGAGAGTACCGAAGCTATGAAAAAGCTGCTTCCGAAAGATCTGGTGGCGAACATACTTTATCTCGATGCACATAACAACAAAAAAGATATAAAACAGTACGCCAAAAAGATACAGCAAACCCTCCTAAACAGTAACCTTGACTTTCGTCCGCTCTATTTCGGAGAGACGCTTTCCCGTGAACTCTATGTCAAAATGCTCAATATCGCGGGACTCACCCATATCTTTAATAATAAACTGGAACATGAACACAACAAATACGGTGCCTATATCGCCTTTCAACTCACAGAGGCCTTTACCGCGATCTATACGCAGCAGTTTGAAAAAGCCTATAAACGCTATAACGCACTGATAGACACCTGTGGACAAAACGATACACACACCCTCTTTCTGGCTGCTGTCGCAGCGATCGGAAGCGGTCACCATGCAAACGCGATTGCCCTGCTGGAACTCTCCAAACTCACCGATACCTCAAATTTAGAGAGCCGCTATGCACTCGGTCTTCTATACCAGGAAGCAAAAAATTTCGACGGTGCTGCCATTCAATACAGAAAAATCGGGGACAACGGTTTTCAGTCATCCTATTTCACCTTTTATCTCACCAGTGTTACAAAAAATAAAAATTCTTTGTACAAATAAAAAAAATTAATATTTTTTTATCTTTAATTAGATAAAATATATGATAAATATATAAGGAGTTAGC
>QNZT01000119.1 GCA_003978455.1 Sulfurospirillum sp. | reverse complement strand
CACCTTAGAAAAATAGCACTTTCTATGGGGTGGAAAGTCTTTAAACCGGTTTCGATCGTTGCCGGGACACTGATCAAATCCAAAGTGAAATTTTACCCCGAAGACAATGTCTTTGTCTGTATGCGTCCGAACAAGCTTGGAGAGGTGGAGATTCGCGTACAGTCAGATGCGAAAGATGCCGGCAAAGCGGCGTGGAATGTGATTTTCGGGCAGAAGGTTAAGCCGCAAAAGTGAGGGCGAAGCACAGGATTTCTCCTATACTTCGGGTAGTCTTTACTTTGTAACAGGTTTTGGCGTTTTTTCTGTAACCGCGGGAAGTTGCGGATATTCGATTTTCGGTTTCTCTCCTGTCAGTGAAGTCAGGAAAGTTTTTATAGACGCTACTTCTTTGTCACTCAACTCGGTACCAAGCTGTGTCTCTCCCATGATCTTGATCGCCTTGGCAAGTGACCAGACCGCGCCGTTGTGAAAGTAGGGTGCTGTTTCGGTGATATTTCTGAGGGTAGGTGTTTTCACCATACCGTTTTTATCTCCTTTGAAGTCTCCGATATCAGCATATTTGTAAGGTTTTGCAACAGGGAAAGGTTGCATACCGCCGCCGATACCCACACCGGTATGACAATTTGCACACCCTTTGTCTATAAATAGTTTCAGACCCTCTTTTTGCCCATCCGTCAAAGCGTTTGTATCTCCCTGAAGGAACTTGTCGAAAGGGGAAGGGGTAACCAGGGTTCTTTCAAACGCACCGATAGTGTCTGCGATCTTTTTGAGTGTGATCTTATCTTCACCGTAAACATCTTTGAATGCTTTGACATATGCCGGCATAGAGCTGATTCTCTCAACTGCCATCTCTTTGGTGATCGCCATTTCGGGAGCTGCCTGCATGGGTCCCTGTGCCTGATCTTCGAGATCCGGACTTCTTCCGTCCCAGAACTGTCTGCTCATGAAAACTGCGTTATAGACAGTCGGTGAGTTGAGGTGGTGAGGATTGGCTGTCCAGTGGTGGCCGATCGCCGTAGATACACCGTCCACACCACCGGTTGCAAGGTTGTGGCAAGTGTTACAGCTGATCAGGTTGCTTTTGGAGAGTCTCGGATCGAAGTAGAGTTTTTTACCCAGCTCTACTTTTGCATCCGTGATAGGATTTTTGGGGTTGTCGATCAGTTTTATCAAAGCTGCTTTTTCAGCCGGTATAGGTGCAATACCTGCTTTTTTAGCTGCATCGATCAATGGATCTGTTTTGGCAACAGTTGCCTCCGCCATAGTTACAGTGGAGCCAAGCACCACCATCGCAGTCACACTTAAAATGATTTTTTTATAAGTCCTCCTTTGGCTAGGAGTCTGTCGGATTTATGCCTGAAAGATTGAATTTTTCGCTTCGATCGGACAAATCCGACAGACTCTTAGTCATAAATTTTATGAGCAGAATGATAGCAATAAAAATCTTAATATGATTTTAATTATTTTTGGAAAAAACTTATCTTTTATTATGATAACGTAGTTAACAATAAATTAACAAATCTTTTGTAGAATCCGTATAAATCACTTTAAAAAAGGATCGACATGAAGTTTACAGTTTTCATAACAGCATTTTTGGTTTTACTGATTTTCAGTGCATGTTCTGTAACACAGACAACAGATAAATCTGCGATGATACATCAGAAAAAGATGATGCATCGTATGTTCCAGAGTGTGCCGGCGGAGAAAGCGACACTGTTGCAAACAGGCGATGCAAAAATGTTTTGTACCGAGTGCGGGATGAACCTGCCGATGTTTTATAAAACGAACCATGCTGCCGATGTTGACGGCAAAGTCAAACAGTACTGTTCTATTCACTGTCTGGTGGAAGATAAAGAGAAAAACGGTAAAGATCTGAAAAATATCAGAGTGGTCGATGTGCAGACCTTGAAGTTTATCCCGGTTGAGAAAGCGACTTATGTTGTGGGAAGCAGTGTCAAAGGTACGATGAGTATGACCAGCAAATATGCTTTCGCCGATAAAGCAGCAGCAGAAGCATTTGCCAAAGAGCATGGCGGAAAGGTGACTGACTTTAACGGCGCCTACGAAGAGGCGAAAAAAGACTTTGCAAATGACTCTGCGATGATCGCCGGGAAACAGGCGATGATGGCAAAAAAAGGTGCGATGCTCTATGCCAAAAAGTGCCAGCCGACCGATGTAAAGTTCAGCTCTCCGGCAGAAGCGAAAGCGTATGTGATGAAAAACGGTCTGTGCAAAGGTTTGAATCCTAAACAACTGCAGGCTGTCGGACTCTTTTTAAGCAGAAGGTAACCGTTGCAGCGCATCAACTGTAAACGTTGCCGGTATTACTACGTCACGTGGGACAAAAAACAGCCCCACGGATGCAGGGCTTTTGGGTTTATCACCGCACCAACAAATAATCCGAATTTTTGATGCAGTAATTTTGTTCATAATCAAGGCAGATTTTTGAAGGACTCGCCTTAGCGAATTCGAAAAAATCTAACGCAGAGTATGGGCAAAAGTACTGCACCCTTCGGGGAGCACGGGAAGAAGCGATCTGCACGCCAAAAAATATTTGAATTAACCAGTTAGTCCTGCATATTTTTTAACGCACATCTCACTCCTTCCCGTGCTCTCAAAATTTCGGATTATTTGTTGGTGCGGTGATAAATCTCTGCAAATCCCCTCCGCTGTGGTATTCAAAAGCAGCCAAAAGCCCTGTACCCACTACAAGGAAAAATAATCTTTTAAAACAAGTTCCCGCTAAATCAAAGATGATATAATCTGCTTCATCTATTTGTCTATATGAGGAGTGATCATGATACAAGAGGACAAACTCGTAGATTTTCATCTTGAAAAGCGAAAGAAAAAGGGCTGCTTCGGAAGGATTCTGAATCTCTTCTGGCTCCCTTTTCTGATCTTTTTGGGGAGTATCGCCGCCTGGATGGGGTATATCAACCTGCGGATGGAGATGCACAGTGTCCTGATGATCGGTGCTATCTTTGTAATCTACCTCTTCTTCATGAAACACAATGCCTATTATGCAGCGTGCAAGTTCAAAAGACGCCAGTCCCGTCTCGGTTCAGAGTTGGAAAAATATATCGACAAAAATCTTCTTGAAATCGGCGGAGTGCACAAGGCAAATGCTCCCTTTGACGCATTTATCAAAAACTTTTCAGACTCCCTTCGCAACGATAACTTCGCTTCAGTCGCCGGTGCGGTTTTCCCGACGCTTGGTATTTTGGGTACGTTTGTTTCCATCGCATTGACGATGCCGGACTTCTCTTCTCAGGACTCTGCACAGCTTGAAAAAGAGATTTCCCAACTTCTGGGCGGGGTGGGAACGGCATTTTATGTCTCTATCTACGGTATTTTCCTCTCGTTGTGGTGGATCTTTTTTGAGAAAAAGGGGATGAGCGAGTTTGAGAAAAGTGTGCGCTCTATCCGTGAAAACACCCGCCACTTCTTCTGGACACGGGAGGAGATTGAACAGGTGCATTTTACCCAGAGTCTGAAAAACTTCGACAACCTCAACGAACTCTTTTCCAAAATATCCTCCAATGAATTTATAGACAGTATCCAGCACAGTCTGGAGCAGCGGCTGAATCTGTTTGACTCGATCATTCATCATGAACAAAACGCATTTCAGAAGTCAACTGAGCATTTTGACAATATCGTCAAACTTAGTGAAAAGAGTATGCAGGTCAGCAACCAACTTTTTGACTCGTATGAAAATATCCGCCTGAAGATGGAAGAGGTGGTCAAGAGTCTGGAAACCAGCCAGAAACTGTTGCGGCTGGTCAATCAGGAGTTGACACTCAAAGAAGATGCACTCTCTTCCGTAACAGGTAAGCTGAGTCAGAGTATCGAAAAACTGACCAAAGCGCTTGACAATATCAACGCCGACAATGTTAAAGAACTCTATGGTGCAGTCTTGCAAAATGTAGAGATCATGAAGAGTGAAACAAGTAAGATCGGCTATGCGTACAACAAGCATCTGGAAAACTTCGATGAAGCATATACCAACAAGCTGCGTACATCGCTGGAGATGATCGACAGTGAAACCGCAAAAATCATCCGCCAGCTCTCCAGTCTGCGGGACATGAAGTAGAACAACACGATGTTTAAAGAAGATAACAACAATGTGCTTGCTACTATACTTGTTAAAATTACGTTTTTTATTAGAA
>QNZT01000175.1 GCA_003978455.1 Sulfurospirillum sp. | reverse complement strand
GTTCTAAATAAGCACCGTTGATTTTTGAGTTTTTTAAACCGTGCAGAAAAATCCGAGATCATCTTCGCGGATATTGAGCGGCATCATTTTGCAGTCTGCATCTAGTTGTTGAAAAGCATTGTTAAACAGGCTTTCCCTGCCGCTTTCAATAGCATTGGCACCGATGAGTGAAAAAAGCCTGGTTTGCGGACCGATTTTATCTATTGGATACCCCATAATGTTTTGGCTTCCTCCTCTTCGATTTTGCATCTTGGACAGATCTTTTCACCGCCGAACCAGGTAAAAAAGTTTGCGCATTCATCACAGCGTGCAACTGTGAAGTTTGCAAGTTCTATTACTTTCGGCTCGAAAAGTTCTTTCGTGCTATAAGGTATTAGAGTGATAGCATCAGGTTCACAAACATCATGACAGAGTGCACATTTGACACACATAAGCGGATCGAACTCGATCTTTGTCTGTCTGCGGTCACTTTGTAATGCACCTGTCGGACAGATGCGATAGCACATCGAGCAGTTGTCACAGTTGTCATTGATATTTTTCTGTGATGTAAAACTGATCTCATCCGGCATATAGGTATGAAAAGTAGCTGGTTTGTCAGCCCTTTTGAGTGCCATAAAGAGCAGTTTCCGTTTGTTTGGAATCTCTTTTTTTCGAATATTTTGTGTGTCCTGATCACTGATCTCTTTTTGTTCTTCTGATATAGCTTGCTCAAATTCTATTTTACTTTTTATGGCACCTTTAACACTGAACCTTTTAAGAAAATCTCTGCGATCGGGTGTCTCTTCTGCCGGAGCTTCTTCGTACGCAATCAGTTCTGAATCAATGCGTTTATCGCTTTGTATATGTGCTAGAAAACTATTTGCTTCAGTGATATTTTGTTCTATCTGTGTAAAAAGGGGTTCTTTGATATCACATGAAGCGCAGTGTCCCAGATCCAGAAGTGTTCGCTCTCCAAGTAGTGCTAGTGAAATCAGATTTTCAACGCTGAGCGTGGCAAGACAGGGAATGTTTTTTTTACAGCTTATCAGTTCTTCATCATTTTCAAGAAAGGAGAAAATAAAGTCGAGCGTATCGAAATTTTTAAGCGATATGGCTTCAGTCGGGCATACACCGATACATCCGCCGCAATCTGTACAGCTATCACCGACCAACGGAATATTTTCAGCATAGCTGATTGCATTATGCGGGCAAATCTCCTGACATTTGGTACAGGTGGAGTTTTTGGCATAAACCCTGACACAGTTGCCAAGTTCTATTTTTAGGTTATGCATTGAGGTATTCGTAGTCGTTGAGTAAAAATTCCAGTCCGGTCATAGCCCCGTCATGATAAAGCGGCGTCTGAGCTTCGTTTTTGACATTGATAAAATAGAGAGGTGCCCAGTTCATGAGATGTTTTTCCATAAAAGATTTTTGCGTTTTCTGTAATTCATCCGCAGCCACTTCATCGCTGTTTTTACGAGCTTTTGCTTCGGCATTGCATAACATATACATAAACTCCAGTTCAACACCGATATGATCCGGTGAGACCACCCTGGCAATATCTTTTTCAACAACAAAATCATACGCTTCATAAAATTGAAAAACAGGGTTGTCCCCACCACTTTCTATCATTCCGTCTTCACGTGTATAAAAGCTTTCATAGGGGATCAAGTTGATAAGAGACAGGTCTGCAAAATCAACATTTAAATGTGCTTCGATCAACTCTTCTTTGGGAAGTGTCCCGTACAGATCCCAGTCATAGAGATTTGGGAAGAACTCTTTTATATCTTTATGTTCGAGTGTTTTTAAAAAATCTGTATCAACCTCTTTCATAAAAAGTCTCGAATAAAGAGCATAAAAAAATTCTCTTTGTTCTGTTTGGAGTAAGATATCGCTCATATAAATCCTCTTGTTGTATATGAAGTTGAAGGAGGAAAAACCTCCTTCATGTTGTAGTGTTACGATTTTATCGAAATTGAATAAGCTTTGTCTGAAAGCTTTGCACCGGGACGTTTGATCCATCTCGGTCGTCTTTGTGTATCTCCGGCTTCGAGTGGTCTTGTCAGTGTGTCTCTCCAAACCTGGAAGGTTTTGAAGTTGTTTTCATAATTGACATAGATATCACCGATTTTGTCGTTTTCACCCGCTTTTTCCAGAATAACTTTCTGATGCCATCCATGGTTACCTGCGATCGGATCAGGATGGACAGGTGCAACTGCATTTTGCCATGCACCGGTCAAACCGTCCCACCAGATGTTGTCAAGATCTTTATTGTACTCTTTAAACTGCCATGGTTTCATCGGTTTGATACCGGCTTTTGGCGTCATAGATGCCTCTTTACCGTCATCTTTCAACTCAAAGAGCGGTGCACCGAGTCCCATCACACCAAGTTTATGTTCAAACCCTGGAATATCAACAGCGTTTTTCACTTTCCAGCGACCTGCGTGGTGTGAGCAAGCCAATACACCCGGACGTGTAGCTTCGGTAACAATCGCCATACCGATAAAGTATCCGCTTTCCAGATTACTTACTGTATCGACGATGCGTACTTTCACCGGTTCTCTGTTTTTGATACCCAGTCTCTCTGCATCTTTTGTGTAGATCCAGACAGGGTTATGGTTCTGACTGATCTCCATCAGATGTTTGGAGTTAACAGATCTGGTATGGATATTGTACGAGAGTCTGTAAATCGTATTGAGTGCAAACTCATTTTCTTTTGTCATAAAGTCATGGTGTACTTGTGTGACAATATGTGTCATTTTCTTTCTCTCGCCTTTGTTTCTCGGATAGATCGGTATACCATACTCAGGCCATTTCCACTCATTTGCAAACCAGTCGACATAGAAATCGAGCTTTTTATCAGGTGTGTGGAATCCCTGGTAGTATTTGCCATCGACTTCTACACCGATTGAGTGTTTTTTACCGTCATGTTCTACCCATAGTACACCTGAATCATCTTGCTTGACTTCATCCGCTTTGTAGGTATGACCATGCGCCTCGATAGTTTTATTTTTCTTATCGATTTTAAGTTCACGCTCTTGCGGTCTGTAGATATTTGTCTCTTCAGTCCATGCACCGTGATCTCTCATATATTCATAACAAGGGAACTCACTGTTAGGGTACTCTCGTTTTGCAACTGCAAGCAGATTAGGCAGGAGGCTGAAGGCCGCATCATAATATTCAGCAATAGTGACCGGTCTTGACGGGTCTTTTTTGCTGGCAGCGTGTTTTTGGATACCGAGACTTCCATCCGGATCTACATGGTAATAGAGTAGATTGAGGAAAAATTCATTCTCTTCCCAGATTTCACCCAGACCCGCTTTCATGTGTGCTTCAAGGGTTGCACGCTCAGGTCGTTTCGGCTTCCATCCCATTTTTTCCAGGGCAACTCGCAGGGCAGGTTGTCTGAAGGCTGTCCATCTCTCCGGTTTTGTAGGTGAAGATTGCTGATCGTGTCTCTCTCCTGCAAGTCCTACCGGCAAGACATAATCACAGAACCAGTTTGTCTCACTCCATGTCGGTGACAGGTTGAGGGTCATCTCCATCTTTTTCTCATTTTTGAGTATATCGATCCATCTGAAACCGTCAGGATTGATCCAGACAGGGTTGTACATTCTCGGAATCCACACAGCAAGTTTTTCCGGTACCATAACACCTTTTGAACGCCATTTTTTCTGCCACTCTTCATCGGCAAGCAGGTGCGGCAGGATCATACTCATTTCATAAGTTGACAATGGATATTCAGGCGGCCATGACAGCTCATTCCAGACATCGACTTTATCAGGGTATTTACCAGCAACAGTTGCTTTGTCTCCCTTACCGCCGACTGAGATCTCATGCCAGTGGTGCCAGCTTACGCCACCGATATCACCTGCCATCGCACCTACGAGTGCCATCAAAAGGAAACCGGCACGTGTATTCATCCATCCACCTTTGTGACCGATAGTACCGGCTCTCCAAAGATATGTTGCGATTCTCGGTCCGGCATCTACGATCATATCGAAGAGTTCATCGAGTTTATCTTCCTGTCCTTCGAGTTTACACTCTTTTACTACAAACTCTTTGGTATATGGCGCATAGATCTCTTTAAGCATCTCGATAAATGCAGGATAGTCACGTTTTTCCGGAATAGATTTGATATATCCATATTCGAGCATCTTTTTCAGATATGCGTCATCTGCCATCAATTTGTCCCAGTTGACCCAGTTTTTGACAAATTTGTGATCTACCAGACTTTT
>QNZT01000149.1 GCA_003978455.1 Sulfurospirillum sp. | reverse complement strand
ACTCCGATCTCATAATAGGTAAATCCGTTCTCTTCGAGTCGCTTACGGTTATATTGATTACGACCGTCGAAGATAACCGGATGTTTGAGTCTCAGTTTGATCTCCTCAAAATCGGGGCTTCTGAACTCTTTCCACTCAGTCACGAGGATCATCGCGTCTGCGTCTGTGAGAGCGTCGTATTTGCTTTTGACGTATTCGATATTTGGGTTCTCTTTGAGGTAGTGTGTTTTGGCTTCATGTTCGGCTTTGGGGTCGTATGCTTTGATCTTTGCGCCGCGTTTGGTCAGTTCGTCGATGATCGTGATGGAACTTGCTTCTCGCATATCATCTGTTCCGGGTTTAAAAGCCAGTCCCCAGACGGCAAATGTTTTGCCTGTAAGATCTTCCCCGAAATGTTTGATCACTTTGGTGCTGATCACCTTTTTCTGGTCGTAGTTGACCGCTTCGACGGCATCGAGGATGCGCGGGGTATAGCCGTAGTCTTTGGCGGTTTTGGCGAGTGCCTGAACATCTTTGGGGAAGCAGCTTCCGCCGTAACCGCAGCCGGGATAGATAAAGCTATATCCGATTCTGCTGTCGCTGCCTATGCCGTGGCGTACTTTGTTGACATCGGCACCGACACGTTCACAAATGTTGGCTATCTCGTTCATGAAAGAGATCTTTGTAGCGAGCATCGCGTTGGCTGCATATTTGGTCATTTCGGCTGACTTGATATCCATCGTCACGAAACGTTCGCGATTGACGGTAAAAGGGGCGTAGAGTTCACGCATCACTTCAAAGGCTTTCTCGTTGTCTGCACCTATGACCACACGATCCGGTTTCATGAAGTCTGCGATCGCCGCACCCTCTTTGAGAAATTCGGGGTTGGAGATGACATCAAATGTCAAGTCGCTGCCTCTCTCATCGAGTGCTTTTTGGATAGTGGCGCGTACCTTTTCTGCTGTGCCTACCGGTACGGTCGATTTGTCGATGACGTACATATGATGTTTCATGTTTTCACCGATACTTTTTGCCACAGCCAGCACATACTGCAGATCCGCACTGCCGTCTTCACCCATCGGTGTTCCTACTGCGATGAAACAGATATCCGTTTTGGCAAGGGCTTCGTCGATATCGGTCGTGAAGTCGAGTGTACCTCTCTGATGATTTTCAAGTACCATCTTTTCGAGCCCCGGTTCGTAGATGGGGATAACTCCGTTTTTAAGATCATTGACTTTCTTTGTATCGATATCGACGCAGATGACATTGTTCCCCATCTCTGCAAAACAGGTTCCTGTGACCAGACCTACGTAGCCTGTGCCTATGACAGATATATTCATGAAATTCCTTTTAAAATTTTAACCTGACAGAGCAAAAAGAGTGCCGTTTTCAAACATCAAACCCTCTGAACAGTTCGCTTCACGCAAACGGCGAATCTACCGCGCAAAATCATCCTCTATTCTCACGATGTCATCCTCTCCGGTATATTCTCCGACCTGCGCTTCGATCAGTACGACGGGGATTTTCCCCTGATTTTCGAGACGGTGGACTTCTCCCATCTTGATGTAGGTCGATTCGTTAGGGCGGATCAGTTTAACTTCATCCCCGACGGTGACGGTGGCGGTGCCGCTGACAACGATCCAGTGTTCGTTTCGGTGAAAGTGTTTCTGCAGGCTGAGGCGTTTGCCCGGTTTCACCGTGATACGCTTGATCTTGTAGTTGTCATGATCGAGCAGCACTTCATAAGTGCCCCACGGACGGTGGGCGAGTGTGTGGATGTTGGTTAGTTCGCTCTTTTTGGTTTTGAGTTTTTCCACCACTTTTTTGACTTTCTGGCTGGAGCCCTTTTTGCTGATGAGCAGGGCATCGGGTGTATCGATGATGATGAGATCTTCGATGTCGATCGTAGCGATCTGTTTGTCGTGGCTCATGATGAGATTGTTTTTGGAGTCTATGGCGATGTGGCGGTTATTTTCGGTATTGCCGTCCGGGTCTTTTGGCAACTCTTCATAGAGTGCGTCAAAACTGCCAAGATCACTCCAGTCGATATCTGACGGTACCACTTTCACTTTGTCACTCTTTTCCATCACAGCATAGTCAATGGAGTCTGAAGGGATCTGCTGCATATCCTCCGGTCTGATACGGATAACGCCCATCGGAGACGAGGTTTTAACCTCGTTCAATGACGAAGCTGAAGCATCGCCTCCGATGGCATTTTGGCATGCTTTATACATCTCCGGTGCGTATTTTTGCAGCTCTTCCAGAAACACGCCCGCTTTGAAACAGAACATCCCGCTGTTCCAGAAGTAGTGGATGGTTGATGGTTGATCGTTTGCGGTATTATTTTGTTTGATGTATGCTGTGGCTGTTTCTATATCCGGTTTTTCATGAAATGCTTTGACATCTTCACCGTCCGCTTCGATGTAACCGTATCCGGTTTCAGGATAGTCCGGGGTGATGCCGAATGTCACGAGGTTGTTCTCTTTTGCGAGTGTTTGTGCTCTTTGCACCGCTT
This sequence comes from Sulfurospirillum sp., assembly GCA_003978455.1. Lineage (GTDB taxonomy): Bacteria > Campylobacterota > Campylobacteria > Campylobacterales > QNZT01 > QNZT01. The sequence continues at coordinate 1,749 of QNZT01000149.1, read as the reverse complement.
TTTGGTATGCCGCTTCATCTTTGATCAGATGGTCAGAGGGAGTAACGAGAACAATCTCTTCGGGATCGAGTGCCATACAAGCCAGAGCGATCGCCGGTGCGGTATTTCTGCCCACAGGTTCCAGCAGATAAGCCACATCGGTTTTACCAAGCTCCTCCAGCTGATCCAGCGCCAGAAAATACTGCTCCTGATTGGAGACGATAAACTGACTGCTGCAAAGCGTGCTGTTGCGTTCGACAGTCAGTTGAAAAAGGGATTTATCGTCAAATAGTTTTACAAATTGTTTGGGCATAAGTGTCCGGCTGATCGGCCACAGGCGCGTTCCGCTGCCGCCGCAGAGGATGATATTGGTCATAAAGTCTCGCTTTTTAGAAAGTCAATCATATGGAATTGGATTATTTTATCCTGTTTATATTTGTATAGGCTTAAATGTAAAAAAATATGCTATAATCTGCCATTATGATATCACCAAAAGACATGAAGAAATTTTTCATATTTTCTCTTTTGCTGCTGTTTTATACCGCTGCGGATGCAGATATGGTCGACTTCAATGCAACGGCAGACTACACCAAAAAGATCAGCCAGGATTTTCGGAAATCTTCTACCCGCCACTACCACCGTCTTCTCGAAAAGATCGATCTCTTCTTCAGCGGCAGCGATGAGATCAATAAAACCTGCTACAAACAGATCCGCGAAAATAGACTTCAGGTGGTTCTATCCATCAAAGAGGGTGCACAACTCAACTTGCATCTGCGTGGAAAAATCGTCCTGCCTCAGCTAAAAAACAGGGTCGAGCTGACATTCAGCCAAAAAGACAACCAGGAGATCGACAACCAGAGTGCCACCACCCAGTACGACGACGTGGTCAACGACTCCAAACTGCATGTCGGTCTGAAATACTATCTTTATAGAGAAAAGCGCAGCAGCGCCTACGGCAAACTCAGTTTCAAAGTCCATGCACCTTTTGGTCCCTATCTGAAGTTCGGGATCGACAAAAGTAACCTCAGCGACACTTTTCTGGAGACATCGTTCGACAACGCCCTCTACTACTATCTCAACGGAAATGACCTTGCCGCGTCGAGTACCGTGACATTTTTCAAACCTGTCACACCCGACTACTGGATCGGGCAGAGCAACAAACTCTTCTGGAAAGGGAAGAACAAGCTTTACCTGACCAACAGCCTCACTCTCTACCAGATCTTCGATCTCAACAACAGGATCGTCTATAAAACGGACTTCACCACCTCTTACGACAAAAGAGACCACTTCGCCCACGACAGCTGCTCCCTCAGCGCGGGCTATTTTCACCGCTTCGACAAATGGTTCTTCGTGGAACTGGTGCCCAGAGTGCGCAAAGAGCGGGAGAATAGTTACAAAACCGAGACACTCTTCACCCTCAACCTCGGTATGCTGCTAGGGAGATAGTCAAACTCTCATATGCTGCACGATTTGCACAATGAGTTATAAAATGGTTTCAGTGAGGTATGGTTGAAGCTAGATCATGAAGTATGGTCGATGACCGGATGGAATGAACCCATCCAGCCAAAAACATGGTAAGATATGCGCTAAATTATTTCGCCAGAGCCTTTTTGATAAGCCCTACGATAAACATCAACACACCGCCGCCGACACCGCCGGAAGCGACACTGCCGAGGATTGAACCTATATCGAGTGCACCGCTGGGTCCGGCATCTATACCAAGCATATTGAGGAGGTAGCCGCCAAGCCCTCCACCTAAAATACCAGAGA
>QNZT01000127.1 GCA_003978455.1 Sulfurospirillum sp. | reverse complement strand
TTGAGTGTCAGCACTTTCACCATATTTTCCGCCGAGACCCCTTCGGCGATATGCGTCAGATCCGGATGCGCGGCAAGAAAATCCAAAAAGCGCTTTTTGACACGTGCCCGTCCCCTGAATGCTCTCCCCCGTATCAAACGGATATAGTCGATCCCTGGGAAAAGCGCGAGATAGTGTTCGTAAAAAGGCGTCCCTTTTGGCACCCGACGCAGCCCCTGTTCCAGAATAGCATTGAGTTCCGCCAGATTTGCATCGCTCAGATAGGTCGTATCTATCGGCGTTTTGAGACGCAGTGCGCCGCCGCTTCGTTTCAGAAGCGCCCTTCGTTTCCGGATATAGGCGACCACACTTTCGGCACCCTTGCCGTAATAGTAACGGCAAAACTCCGAAATCAGTTGATCGACATCCTGTTCGGGATTCCAGAGCAGTTTCGCAAAGACCCAGAGCCGCAGCGGTGCCAGATCGCCTCCGGTCGTCTCATAACTCCCCTGCAAAAAGAGCCCTTTGACAAAAGGGAGTTGACGGAGATTGCGGATATCCTCTGCCAGTGCGGGGATGTTGGGGTAGGGAAAGAGATAGCCGCCGAAATTGACCGTATAGTGCCAGACTATCATATCCTTTGTCAATTTGCCCCACCCCTTTATCTGCCGCCACATCTCTCTGTTTTCGCCCTCTGTCAGCGGTTTGGAAAAGTCCGCCTCTATCGGCGCGAAATGAACCCCCAGATTGGGAGGGAGTTTTTGGGCGTGCGGGGGTACTTCCCGGCTCCAGAGATACGCCTGATGGTAAAAACGGACATGAGGGTACTTCTTTCCAAGCCGTTTCGCCAGATAGGTTGTGTACGACAAAAAGGCTTCGGAAGCCGTTTTACCCGACTCCCGACATACAGATCCCCTGTCTTCATGTTCGAGTATCACGACACACTCTTTGTCGGTATCGAGTTCCGAGAGCTTTGCATCGAGTGCCTTTGCCGCTTTGTGCTGTGCACGGGGGTTGGCGTACTGATACTGTCCGTTGCACCTGAAGGCATCGCCCAGCAACTCAGAAGAGGTAAAGCTGTAGGTGTTGATACCACCGGTATAGATCTCCTCCGCTTCATCTTTTAGTGTTCTGTGCCCCAGACGACCGTTGAGCAGGTTTTTGAGTGAAAAGACCGGATCATCCCCTTCATGAAAGAAGATCTCCCGATACCAGAAAGCGGGCTCCTGCACGTCGCTGATCTCTCCAAGCTCCTTGCGGGAAAAGTGCGGCAGATACTCATACTCCGCCGCAAGAAATTTTACCCCGAGATAGCGATCCAGAAAGTAGAATACACCATACAAAACACCCCTCTCGTTTTGCCCTGTGATATGGAGCCGGTTCCCCTCAGACCGGAGCTTGAAACCATCCTCTTTCAATCCACGTGCATCTTCATGAAGTACGATCACGCTTTTCGCATCTGCGGGTACTTTGTCCAGCACATTGACCGATCCGGAGGTGATAGTGCCCAGATAGTACGCCAGATCTTCCGCCGCTCTTGTGAGGATTTTGGTGTCATCCGATTTTACAACGATACTTTTGCCGGAGACTTCAAACGCAAAGGCTGAAGTGTGTATCAAAATAGAAAAAAATAAAAGATATTTAATCATATTGGAAACCTTTTTAGAAGGAGTTGTTGCGGACGATCATAGCACAAAAAATTTAAAGGAAAATCTTATAAAAATAGATGTAAAATCGATCAATCTACACATAAGGAATCCCCGTTTTGCATCAGGTCTATATCTCGATCATCTCCCACCGGCAAGAGCAACTGGTTATCGAAAATTTCAGCGGTTTTCCCAAACAGCTGGGCGACTTTTCCGTCAAACTCTCCATCATGGACAATACTGGTTCAGAGGCGCTGCAAAGATTTTGCGAAGAGGAGGCGCTCTTTTACTATCATGACGGTATTGCACGGGGATTCGGGCACAACCACAACAAAATGTTTCAATTGCTCAATCCGCAAAAGGGTGATATCTTTATCATCTGCAATCCCGATATCTACCTCCAGCCCGACCAGCTTCACGGATTGCTGAAAAATTTCGTCGCAACGGATACCGACATAGGTGCGCCGCGATCCTACCTCGACAAAAAAACCGGTTTTCTCGACTACCCCGACCGCTACTTCCCCTGCCTCTCCAACTTCCTGATCTCCATCGCGACCGGGAAACGACTCCACTACGGACCAAATGAAGAGAGAGAGGATCCGCAGTGGCTTTCGGGATCGTTCATCCTCTTCAAACCGGAAGTTTTCAAAGCGCTGGGAGGATTTGACGAGGGGTACTTCATGTACTGCGAAGATATCGACCTCTGCTACCGTGCACAGCAAAAAGGGTATAGCCTGAGACTCGATACGGAGTACTATATAGAGCACAACTCACAGATGGCAAGCCGGAAACTCTTCTCCAAAAGTATCCTCTGGCATATGCAGTCGGCATTTCGGTTCAGCTATAAAAGCGGCAGACTCTTCTGCCTGACTGTCGCGAAAGGATAACTTCATGAAGAGAAGAGTCGGTATACTCACTCCAAAAACCACCCTTGAAAGCTGCTATGCCGAGATCGTCGAACAGTTGGCAAAAGATCCCGATATCGAACTTATCCTGCTGCATGACAGAGGCGCTCCAAAGCCTTCCACACTTCATGAAAAGAGTTACCGCTTCCTCTTTGGACTGGAGAAAAAGGTGCTCTCCAAAATCTCCTCCGAAGTGCGCACCCATACACCCGATGTCGATATCACCGGACTTTTTCACACAGAGACGATCCTCATCAGCGGTCACTACGGCACAAACAGCCTCACCTACTCCCCAAAAGATCTCACCGCCATCCAAAATGCCGGTCTCGATCTGATACTCCACCTCGACACAGAGTATCCCCTGGCAGGAGAGATCGTCGAAACCGGTGCGAAGGATGGTATCGTCGGAATGTTTACAGCGCGTAAAACCGCCTTTTGGCAAACATACCGACAGGAGGACAGTGTCAGCTTCAGTATCGAACAGTACAAAAAAGGGAACAACCGCGTACTGATCACCGGAGCCCTCAATACGATGCGCTTTGTCACCGAGATGCGTGTACGTCTGATCAGAGAAAGCGGCGCATTTCTCATCCGATTTATCCGCGCATACGCCAAAAGCGGGCAACTCGATTTCCGTACCCACCCAAACCCGACACTTTTCGACACCGAAGCGCCCGCCACACCGAAAGTGAGCCAACAACTGCACTATATCCTCAACACCGGCATACTCTTTGGCAAACTCATCTTTAAAAGAGTTCTTCTGCGGCAACAGTCCCGTTTCGGCGTCGCCTTTTTGTGGAAAAACTGGGAAGATGCCAAACTCTCGCAAGGCGTCGAGATCAAGACACCCGACAACCACTTCTACGCCGATCCGTTTGTCTGGAAACAGGAGAACCGGGTAGTCTGTTTTCTGGAAGATTACGACTATACGACACATCTGGCGTGTGTCACTGCGGTGGAGCTCTTTGAAGACGGCAGCTACACCATACTCGGTGAAGTGGTCAAAGAGCCTTTTCACCTCTCCTTCCCCTACCTCTTTACATACGAAAATGAACTCTACATGATCCCCGAATCGACCGCTTCAGAGAGTATCAGACTCTACAAATGTACAGCGTTTCCGATGCAGTGGGAGTATCAGTACGATCTCATGAAAGATGTCAGAGCCGCCGATACCATGCTCTTTCCATATGAAGGGAGATGGTGGATGCTGACCAATATCTCCACCGAAAACAACTACGATCAGGCAGCCCAGCTCTACGCCTTTTACAGCGACTCACCGCTCAGCACGGAGTGGAAACCGCACCGGGCAAACCCTGTGGCATTTAGCAGTGCGTATGGCAGAAACGGGGGTATCCTCTTTACCCGGGAGCATATACCGGTCAGGGGACGTCAAAAACAGAAGTTCAACATCTACGGCGCCGCATTTTCCATAGCAAAAATCAAAGAATTGACACCGGAGAAGTTTTGTGAAGAGACACTGGCGGAGATCGAACCGCGCTTCTTCCCCGGCATAGAAGCGACGCACCATATACACAGTCACGGGGATATTACGGTGTATGATTTTATGAGACAGGAGAGAGTCCATTAATAACGCATTTGGAACAAAGTCCCAAATGCTACGCTAACGCTGCCGGCGCTGGTGCACAAGTGCACATCAGCTTGGTTCCGAGCTAAAATCGTGAAGCAGTTCACGATTTCTTAACGCTCTCACAGCGGAGGGCTCACGCGCAGATGAACC
>QNZT01000045.1 GCA_003978455.1 Sulfurospirillum sp. | reverse complement strand
GCACTTAGGCACAAAAACAGCTTTATCAGTGACTACAACCCGGAACTCACGAACCTTTATAAAGTGATCAAGGAAAAACCGATCGAGCTTATAGAGGATCTCAAAAAGCATAAAAACGACGAAGAGTACTACTACGCGATCCGCTCTCTCGATAGAGATGCAGCGCACTATGCCAAACTCACGGATGTCCAAAAGGCAAGCCGATTTATCTACCTCAACAAAACCGGTTACAACGGTTTGTACCGTGTTAACCAAAAGGGGCAGAACAATGTTCCTTTTGGAAGGTACAAAAACCCCAAATGGCTCGATGAGGAGAACATCTTAGCTTGTAGTGAGCTTTTAGCGCACACCGAGATCCAGACGGGCATCCTGCAACGCAAGATTGTCACCCTGTTTAGGATGGTAGGGATCTCTCCACTTTTTGAAAAGCTGACGCAAAGAGACAGGATCATCAGCAATAAAATATTGTCCTTTAAAATAGAGAGTGTCTGCCCCGCTCCCCCGTTCAGAAGGATCGAAAAAGTGCAATACTTCTGCTTTCAGTGCCGCACACGACACCAAAAGCAGAACAAAGAGTTTGTAAACTTTACTGAAGCGACTCAAACGAACCGTCTTTGTACATCACAACAGGTACACCGTTTCGCTCTTCTATCGTACCGATGACGGTATCGCCTCTTTTTACATAACTCTGAGAGCCGTAAACCAGTTCACCGTTTGCAACGGTGAGTATCACCTTGATATCATCGGTCGAATCTATCTCGATCGTACCGTTTTGCATCTCATTGTCAAAATTTCCGGTTAAAGTAACGTTGGTTGTATCATACTGATAGGAAGCGGTTACCTTTTTTCCTGTACCATCGGTTTTATCCGCATAACCGAGCGTCACTGATGTATCCTGATATGAAGGGCGCTCCAGTACACCGCTAAGCGTTGTTTTGAGATGCATCGCCGCCGGAGCACCCTCAGACATATCGATGGTAGCAGCATCCAGCCAGTCAAGCTGCAGATCTCCTGTGATCCTTGCGCTTGTATTGGTATCTTTCAAACTTCCGTTAAAGATAAGTCTGGAGGGGATATTGCCACCGTTTTGGGAAAAATTTGGATTGGTAACATAATCGTTTTCCGGTAAAGAGAGTCGCCCTTCAAAGAGATACCCCGGAACCACCGCTTTTATTTTGGTGCTGTCCAGTATAAGATAGTCAATATGTGTAGCATCGTTCAGTATAGTTTTGATGATAAAATCGGACAACTCTATTTGTGCCGTGTTACTGGTAACTGCAAGCTTCCTGATAGTCAGCAAAGATGCTGTGCCATTCAGTTTTTGAAGCGAAAGTTCCAGTGTACCATTCTGAGTACCGGGGGCTTCACCGCTATCAACTCTGTTTAGAGGAAATGTCCCGAGCAAAGAAGCATTCAATTCATCAGGATTAGAATACGTCAGATCACTGAGATTTTCATCCGGCAGCTTTACCGTTCCGTTACCGACCGATGCACCATCCTGAGTGATATTATAATCCCACTCCAGCGCTGTACGCTTTTGCAGCATAATCACCCTTCCCTCTTCCGGCGATTCCGCTTCGACAGGCGTGCTTTCAGGCACTGTATCATCATTTATATCGAGAATCGTGTTTAAGATAGCACCACTGTACTGCCCAACCAATCCAACATCGAGCATCACATCCTCCAGACTGCGCCCAAGCCTGTCAGCCTCACTGTTCAAAAATCCGCCTGATCCGTTATCATCCAGATTTATCAATCCGTTTACCTGTGTACGTAAACTTCTGAAAAGTGCTTTCGCCTTCTCTATATCACTTTTTTCTTTTTGTACCTGTTTTTGCACCGGATCATGGCTATTCCCACACCCCGTCAAACCTGTCACTACCAGTAAAATAAAAAAAATGTTTGCTATTTTGTACATAAATACTCCTTTGGTTTTTATCTATATCAAAGATAATACCCAACAAACATTTAAACTTTAATTATTTTTAATAATACTATTTATATGAAATTAAAAAGAAAAAAGAAATATACTATTGTAAAACAGCAGAGGCTTACGCCTCCACCACCTCTTCAAAGTAGTCCACCAGAGCATCTCTGTCAATCTTGTGGTTTGCTCCTTTGTAGAGATTCTCTTCGAGTTTGTGCAGTACTTGCTGGATATACTCACCCTCTTTCGCGTACGGCAGCAGAAGGTTGTATAGCGCTTTGTCGCTTTTGGCTTTTCTGATCTGCTTTGTGATCGGTTTGGGCGCTTTTTTGCCGTTTTGGGGTCGGTACTCCATCGCAAAGTAGGTCAATACACCGCCGAGGATCAAGCCTGCCAGCAGATAGAGGTATTTTGTTTTTCCATCTGTCTCTTTGGTCACTACTTTCACTTCGCTTTTGCCGGTATCCGCGGCTTTTGCAATCTCTTTTTGCAGCTGCGGCGACGTTTCTAACTTAGGTGTGCTTGCCGCTGTTTTGGTTCCGCCGCCTTTGACTTTGATCTCAATCGGCTCGGTTTTGATCCTCTTCTTTTGCTGCGTTTTGCTGTCAAAGTAGGTAAATGTTACCGGCGGTATGGTGTAGTCGTGGTCGGCGACGATCGCTACTTTTTGGGTAAATGTTCCTTTGTATTTGCCGTTTTCCAGATGAGATGTAACTTTCGGCTCATCCGAATAGACTACTGCATCGGGGATATCGAGGTCAAACTTCTGTATGTCATCCACATTCCCTTCTCCTTCGATCGTGATAGTCAGGTTCACCGGTTTTCCGGCGGTAACTTCATGTTTGTCCACATCTGCCTTGATGCTAAAGTGTCCGTAGACTTCCAGATTGTCCGGCAGGGGATCTACATGAAGTTTCTCCTCATTGGAAAAGAGTTTTTTCCACTGGAGGGAACTACCAAAGCTGTTAAAAAAGGGATCGTCGAAAAAGGAGTCACTGAAAACCCCCATACCCCTTTTTATCGGCACTCGGGTACCGATATTTGCCACGACCGCCGGGATCGTATACTCTCCCGGTTTCTGAGGGAAGAGCAGATAACTGTAGGTCTGCACCACATAGTCCCCTTCCAGCGACTGTTTGCTCCCCTTGATCTCCTTGACCCAAAAATTTTCCAGTGACGGCGGTGTCAGTTCGATCTTATCCGCTTTGACGCCGCGTTTTTGTTTGAACTTCAGATCCAGCCGTACGCTCTCCCCCACTTTGACGCGGTTTTTGGAGAGTTTCATCTCCAGCACAAACGGTGCGCCCGCTTTGGATGCGGTAGGTTTGACCACTTTGACGGCGAGCGGCGCTGTTTTATAGACTTTGCCGTCCACATCTACACTAAACGGCGGGATTTTCGTCGTCTTTTGCGGAGCGAAGGTGTAGCTTTGGCTTCGGCTTTGTGTCACCGCCCCGTTGATGATCGTCGTCTGCTGGGCACTGGATGTTCCAAGTACCGCGGCACCGCCGATCTTTGTGATGACCGGAAACCTGACATCATCCCCTTCGGCGGTGATCGTCAGCTTGACGGTATCACCTCTGTATATCTCTCTCTTGTCCAGTGTCGCTTTGACACCGGCTGCGAACAATGTCGCCCCGGTAATCAGCAACAAAACTATATATCGTATCAATCTACCATGGTTTCTCTTCATGAACTCTCTCTCCTTGTTGTGTCGGAAGTTCCATCATGAGGGTGTTTATCCCTCTGCCTTCCAGCATCTTTTTCCATTTGCGCTCTTCCATATCCGAGATAGGCGGCGCTTTTTTGAGCGCTGCGGCAGCTTTGCGCTGCTGCTCTTTTTGACCTTTTTTCGCTTTTGCTTTCTGGGCTTTTGCAGCCTCTGCTTTTTCGCGCTTTTTATTCTCTTTTTGCGGCTGCCCTTTTTGCGCTTTTTGTTTCTGATCTTTTTTCTGAGCACTTTTTCGTGCTTTCTCTTTTTCAGACTGCTTTTTGTTCTGCTCTTTTTGGTCACGCTTTTGCTTCTTGTGTGACTGATCTTTCTGGGTATGATCCCGTTTTTGGTTTGGCTGTTCCTCTTTTTGTTTTTGGGAACTGTTCTGCTTTTGCTCTTTTTGCTTCTGCTTCCCTTTTTCCCCCTCTTTTTTCTTGTCGGAGGATTTTTGATTTCTGTTTTGTTGCTGCTTTTGATCTTGCTGTTTGTTCTGCTTCTGATCCTGCTTCTGGTTCTGCTTTTGGTTCTCTTTTTTATTCTGCTTTTGCTGCTTTTTCTGCTGATTCTTTTTCTGCTGCTGTTGCTTCTTTTTCTGCTTTTTCAAAAGCTCCAGATTGTACCTGGTGTCGGGATCTTCATGAAGCTTCAGCGCCTCTTCATACGCTTTGAT
>QNZT01000088.1 GCA_003978455.1 Sulfurospirillum sp. | reverse complement strand
GATCAAAATTTCAAAACACCACCGTTACTGATGCACGTTTTCCACTTCACACCCCTCTGTGGTACAGAAGCGGGAGTCTTCGCCGTCCGATCCGCCGAATGAAGACCAGTCGATCTCTTTTAAATCCGCCAGTCGTTTCTCGTACTCCTCTTTGGTGATCCCCTCATACGGCATCTGTTCATAGGCGCCCTCTTCCGTATGCGGCAGCATCGAGACACTTTTGATCACCGGAGCGAACTGTGCCAGCATATGGGCGATCTGATCCCCCTCCTTTTCTTTGTCGAAATAGACCGTGCAGCTGACCATATTGTCGCTCCACTCGCGCTGGAGCATCGCCAGAAAAGCGAACTGTTCCCAGGCAGAGACTTCGGTCGCTTTGCGGGTTTTTCCCTGATCGATCGGGAACTCGAATACCATCGTATTTTCACTGTAGTGATCCTTTTCATGAGGTATTCCCGCATCGATCAGTACTTTGCAGATGGGTGAATCTTCCCCGACACGGATACGGCGGATGGCATATTTGAAAGTGGGGAAGTGCATCCCGCTGGAGACGCCGGCAAGCTGGCTGACAGTACCGGAGGGTTTGATCGTCGTTACCCGGATAGAGACGGGAATCCCCGCTTCTCTGGCGAGTTTTTCATTCTCTTCCCGGACGATCTTATACCCCTCTCTCAGACGTCTGGTAAGCTGCGCCGCGCCGATCTGCTCCAGATAGTCCGCCACGCCGGAGAGACTGACGCCGATTCTTCTGTTTCTGGCGACGATGGCATTGGTTTCGGAACGGTGGCTGGGCAGCAGGGAGACTGTCGAAGCGTAAAAGGTGGCGTAGCGGAGCGCCTGATAGAAGCACGCTTCACTCTCACAAAGCGTCGGAAACACTTCCGCCAGGTTGCAGAGTTCGAAACTCTCCAGCGGTATCTCGGAGCATGGGTTGCTCAGCCAGGCGTTATCTTTCATCTCTTTGCCGAAGCGCCCGTATTTTTGCATATTGATCAGGTTGCAGATACCCGGCTCACCGTTGTTTTTGATCCGCCGTGCGATCTGCGGAATCTTCTCAAAATCTTCCGTTTTGGAGAGGATGACGGTGTTGTTGCTCATCCAGCCTATCTCGGCACGTTCGGGATTTTTTTTGTAGTTTTTCAGATCCAGGAAGGTTCTGTCATCCGGCTCTCCGAGTGCTATCTCGGCGCTTCTGCGCACATTTCCCGCCACGACGCAGGCACCGATGGCATTGAAGATATCGGCGACGGTTCTGGTCGTATCGTACTCTCCGTCACAGTAGTCATCGAGTGATTTTTCCAGACGCTGATGCAGCTGCTTCAGAGGTTCCGAACCACTTGCCTTGCCTCCGAAACCTTTGATCGGTGCCCCGTAGGGTCGGATTTTGCTGTAGTCGAATGTGTACCACTCCCCTCCTTCGGTATAGGCTTCGATAAGCAGTTTGACACTCTCTACCCATCCCTCTCTGGAGTCGGGTATCTCAAAGACGACCGGCATATCCTTTTTCGGTTTGACGGCATCTCCTCTCCATGCGGTGTTGAACCCGACACCGACACCACACATCAGCGCATCCATCGTCCACTCCGCCGCCTGTGCGAGATCGGTCGTATCGACGGCACCGCAGTTGTTGAGCGCCATCGAACCGCGCTTGTAAACATACTCCGTTCCCATCGCCCAGAGCCCACGCCCCGGCGGCAAAAACTCCATACGGAACATCGCATGCGCGAAGTTGCGTGCAAACTCCTGCCACGTTGCATCTTCAAAACGAAGCCCGTTTAAAACATAGTGGTTTTTCCGGATACTAAAGACCCCTTCCACCACACGGATGATCGTATCTGCCCAGTTCTCCTGGGAACCGTCCGGTTTGAGCCTGCTGTAGGTGCGGTAGTAGGTGACTTCGCCAAAACCGTTGAAACCAAATTTCGGCTTGAGGGATCTGAGAAAACTTTTGGTCTCCTCTGAGAGTGTAAAACGTTCTTTGACCATCTTCTCTCCTGCTAAAAATAGAATTTAGAAAGATTATTATACATTTCATGAAGCTAAAATCTCATTCACTTTCCATTATACATATTGTGTTATTATTTAATAATAAATTAAGAAGGAAAAGTATGGATCCAAAAGATTTAGAGATCAAAAAACTGAAAAAAGAGATCAGTATCTCATCGATCAAACAGTACGCATTTATTTTGCTGTTTGTAGCGGAGATCATCCTTATCGGGGCTGTTTTTATCGACTTTTTCAACCTGAAAAACCCTTTTTCGGATGTCAGCGCAAGTAAGAAAATCGCCCTGCTGCACATCGATCATCCGATCACCACAAAATATGTAGAGCATTTGATCAAATCGGTCGAAGATATCAAAAAAGAGAAACCCTACAAAGCCCTGCTGGTCGATATCTCTTCACCGGGAGGTTCGCCGACTGCATCTCAGGAGTTTGCAGCCTATCTCAAAGATCTCAACAAAACGATGCCCGTCACGATGTACGTCAACGATATGGCAGCCAGCGGCGCCTACTACATCGCATCGGCTATCAAACCGATCTATGCCAACAAAAATGCGATCGTCGGTTCTATCGGCGTTATCATGCCGCACTACAACGTAAGTGAACTGGCGCAGAAGCTCGGCGTCAAAGAGGACACCATCACAGCCGGAAAATTCAAACAACCTTTTTCACTTCTCAAAGAGATGACAAAAGAGAATAAACAGTACATCGAAAACGCACTCCTCAAACCGACATACCGGAACTTCGTCGAAGATGTGGCAGCAAACAGAGGCATACCAAAAGAGAAGATCAAAAAGTTTGCGGAAGGGAAGATATACATCGCATCGATGCCGGAGATACAGGGTATTTTAGTCGATAAAATCACCAACCTCTATAAACTAAAGGCGCGGCTCAAAAAGCAGTATGACGATGCCAGATTTGTCACCATCGGGGAGCGACCGACACCCCGGAACTTCTTGCACGTCATGATGAAAGAGGCACTCTCACTGCTGACAGAGACATTCTCAAACGCTCCCCGCCAATAGAATTTACGCTTCTGTGTCCCACATCTCGTGCATCATCACCCGCACGGCTGTTTCGTATTCGTTGCTTTCCTGGTGGCGCGGGAAGTCGGGTTGTTGTAAGAGTTCCCGGTAGAGTTGCTGTTCCTCTTTGCCTTCGAATGTGATATTTTGGCGAAGGTATAGTTTTGCCAGAAACCAGAGCATCAGGAAGCCTGTCGAGTAGCGGTTGAGATGGTTTTTGCTGAAGCTTTCAAAGTCCTCTTCTCCGCTGGCTTTGTACTCGTCGATGATCACCTCTATCAGATCGGAGAGCTGCTCCAGCGGTACGACGTGAAAGATCAGCCGTGCCGCTTTTTGGGTGGTGCCGTACTCTGTCCCCAGAAAGAGCCGCGCCGCTTTGGTCACGGGTCCAAAGAGATTGGTGCGCAGTCCGACGAGTCCTATATCTTCATGATGGTGTCTCCCGCACCCTTTCAGACAGCCGCTGAATCCCACCGTGATCTGCTCCTTTTCGAGTCGTGCAAGCGGCAAAAAGGCTGTCTCCTCTTTGATGTTCCAGAGGGAGAGTGCGCAGTAGCGGCTGCCGGCACAGGCGGTGATGTGCGCAGCGCCGGTGGGTTCGTCAAACGGTACTTGCGGTTTCTGCAAACCGAGCAGGTAGATATTTTGATCCACGCCGAGTCGGATTTCCAGTGCATTTTGTCGGGCGTACGCCACAAGCTGTTCGAGTTCCCGGTGTGTGATGCGACCAAAACGGCTGCGGTGGCAATAGCCATAACGTCCGTCACGGAGTTTTGCAAACTGCTGTTTGGGGGCTTTTTGCAGCCGAAGCACTCCTCCGCGTTCTGTTTCATGGGGATAAAACTCCGCAATCTTTTCGCGAAAGCGCTCCATACCTATCTCCGAGAGCAGGTGAAAGAGTCTCGTTTTGGCACGGGAGCCACGAAGTCCATACTTCATGAAGGCTCTGGAGACCGCTTCAAACATCACGACCACCCGCTGCGGCGGTACAAATATATCCGCATCCTGCGAGGCTTCCGAGTTTTTGCCGCCCAAAAAGAGGTTGAAGCCCCACTGCCCCTCCCCCTGCGCCAGCGCAAAAAAGATATCGTTGCCGAAAAAGTGAAATCCGCTCTGTGGCGTGGCACTGATGGCGGTGTTGCACTTTCGCGGGAGCATACCCATCCACTCTTTTTGCCCCAGAAAAACCGACTGCATCTGTTCTATGAGCGGATAGACTTCGATCCGGCTGCTTTCATGAAGTCCGTCATACGGGTCGGTGACGATGTTGCGAAAGTTGTCTGTCAGTACCTGGAGTGTCGTGA
>QNZT01000199.1 GCA_003978455.1 Sulfurospirillum sp. | reverse complement strand
GAACAGCGGCTGTTGGAGTTGATTGAAAATGCAAAAAAGGAAATCGACTTTCTCGCTTTTGCATTTACCAACGATACCCTTACCGCCGCCCTGATCGCCAAAAAAGCCGAAGGGATCATCGTCAAAGGGGTTATCGACGAGAAACAGAACAGTTATCAAAAAGGATCAGACTACCAAAAGATGAGAGAAAACGGGATCGATGTGCGTCTTGACGGCAACAAATATACCCTTCATGACAAAATCATGATCATAGACGATACCGTAGTCACCGGCTCCTACAACTTTACCCAAAAAGCCAACGACACCAACAACGAAAACAGTATTGTAGTACACAATGCCGCTTTTACCGCCCGTTATAAAGAGGAGTTTCAAAAGATTTTTGCTCAGGCGAAACTTTAAGGGGTTTAAAAAGCATTCCCCCGATATGCCTCTTTTTTCGCTTTTGCAATCTCAAGTGCAGAGAGAAATTTACTCTCGAGTGTCTCAAAGTTGTCAAAATTTTCCAAATGCTTTTGCAGCATCTCGGAGAGTTCTCCCACAGCATTCAACTGCTGTGTCAATATATCCTGATGCTGTAGTGCCACAAATGTCTTCTCATCCACTTCCACTCCTGAGTTGAAGATGAGATCGTTGATCTTCTCCATCGATTGAAGATTGAGTCTTGCTATATCCTCCTGGACAGATTTGATATGTGTAAATATTTGCGCCAGCACGTCACATACAGCTTCTTCGCTATCTAGTGTCACTTCCACTAACTGCATCCTGCTCCTTTGTCACTTTGTCGTTACCCGCTATATCGGCATATCTCTTTTTAACCTAAATAGTGTAAAATCCATTATGAGATATTTTATACTGCTTTTTGCACTGCTTTTTCAGGGGTGCCTCTATTTCAACGAGAAGGGTATCTCAGCCCACCTCTATGACAATTGTCATGAATACTACGACGAATGCGGCAACTACCGCAAAGAGTGTCCTCCAAATCTGGCGGACTACACTGAAATCGCCGAAGGTGTCTCCAAAATGGGTCATGAGATCAAAGCATATATCGATCCCCCTTCCCAAAAGGCTGCCGATGCTACTCGACGCTGTCCGTGACAAACGCCGCAAATGGCTTACCTGGAAAAATATCGCTCCGCTGAGAACAATGCTCGAAGCGCTGCCGGAAATCGACACAAAAACAGAGATAGGCGATATCGTCACGATCACGGGTGAGGCTGGCGAGGCTCTAAATCTACAGATTTACGAGACAGCTATGGCACTGCGTCCCTGGCGAAAAGGTCCCTTTCAGATTTTCGATACCTTTATCGACAGCGAATGGAACAGTTCCCTCAAATACAACCTGCTCTCCCCGCACTTCGATCTTCATGACAAAAAGGTGGCGGATGTGGGGTGCAACAACGGCTACTATATGTTTCGTATGCTTGCCCAAAAACCGGCACAAATCGTCGGCTTTGACCCCTCCCCGCTCTTTTTGACACAGTTTGACTTTATCAACCACTTTGCAAAAAGCGAGATACGTTATGAACTACTGGGTATCGAACATCTCCCCTTTTACGAAGAGAAGTTCGACACGCTCTTTTGTCTGGGCGTACTCTACCACAGAAGCGATCCCGTAGGCGCACTAAAATCTTTGAAAAAAGGGTTGCACAAGGGAGGGGAACTCTATCTCGATACCTTCATGATCGACGGTGATGAAGAGGTGGCACTGACCCCGGCAAAAACCTACTCCAAAATCCCAAATATCTACTTCATACCTACCGTACCCGCCCTGCGCAACTGGTGCCGCAGGGCAGGATTTAGCAGTGTCGAAGTACTTAAAATCACCAAAACCACACCCGACGAACAGCGAAAAACAGAGTGGATCGAAGGCGAAAGTCTGGAAAATTTTCTCGATCCGCACAATCCGGATCTGACCATAGAGGGATACCCCGCTCCCAAACGCGTCTATATCCGGGCTACCGTTTAAACAATCTGCTCTTTATCCGATATACTTTGCAGCAAAACAGCACAAGGTATGATATTTGGAAACAGTACTTGAAAGAACCGCACCAGAACCTGAAACGGAGGAGATGGAAGAGATTCTGCTCACCCATCTCAAGATTCAGGAGAACCACTCTTACGAACTTCTGACACATCAGCCGGGTTTTGCAAGGGTCAGGCTACTAACCAGACACGTCGAAACGATAGATGAAAGTAGCTATCTCTATGAACCCGCTCTCTTTTCATGTGCCAATTTCTGTGCCGTTGTCGCAGTCAATGAGAAAGAGAACCACATCATCAGTGCCAAAGTGGACTTCCTCAATCCTGTAAAATCAGACGATGATGAGATCATTTTTGAAGCCACCGCAACCACCAACAGTTCCGGCAAAAAACAGATCGACGTGATCGGTACCGTCAAAGGCATCGTCGTACTCGAAAGCAGTTTCGTCTCACTCAAACTCGACAAAAAGAGTCTTTTAAAAGAGTCGTCGAAAAAGGCTAAAACCGAATAGGCACCTCAAAAAGTTCACGGAACATGAAGGCTTCGACAATCTCATCGATATCCATCGGTGCAGGCGTCTCCAGTACCGGAATAGACTCTTCGAAAAAAGGCGCGACATCATCGTTTTTGGTTTTGACAACCACCGCTTCGATGAACTCCTCAATCTCATCACGGTTCTCATAAAAAGTGACATCCACAACACCCCCGCCGTCGGCTTCCACCAGTGCCCACGACGCTCTTTCATGAATCATTGCGACCGAAGCATCTCTCTCTTCACTATCTACAGGAATCAGTAAAAACATACCCTCACACCCTCCTCTTTTTTATACTTCTATACTTTTATACTTTCAGGGCGTTGTACGCCAGAAAGAGTACCGCCAGCGGCGCGATATAACGGATGCTGAAGTACCATATCTTAAATACCGCATTTCCCATATGTCCGAGCAACTCCCCTTCGACGATATCGCGCTTCATGACATAACCGACAAAGATAGCGATCAAAATCCCGCCAAGCGGCATCAGAAATGAGTCGACAGAAAACTCCAGCACATCAAAAAGCGACTTTTTGCCGAACGTCAGCAACCCTTTGTAACCGTCCGATATAGAGAAGATCACCAAGACGCCGATCACAAAATAGAGCAGCGAACTCCAGACAACCGCCTTTTTGCGCCGCCACTTCAAACGATCCTCCAGATACATCACCGAAGGCTCTACAAGCGAAATCGCGGAAGTGAGCCCCGCAACCGCCATCGCCAGAAAAAAGACCAGTGCGATCCCCTGACCCATCACACCGAGCTTGGCAAAGATAACAGGCAAAGAGACAAACACCAGCCCAGGACCTTTGTCAGGCGTACCCCCGAACTGAAACAGAAACGAAAAGATCACCAGCCCCGCGATCAAAGCGATCAGCGTATCCATAAAAGCGACCATCAAACCCGCCTGGTAGAGGTTGGAATGCTTCGGAAGCGCCGCGGCATAAGTCATGATCGAGCCGATACCGATCGAAAGTGTAAAGAAAGAGTGCCCCACCGCACGTATAATCGCCTCGGCACTGAGCTTGCTGAAATCCGGCGCGAACATAAAATGCACCGCCTGAGTGAAACCGTCGAAATTCATCGCATACACAAGCAGCCCCAGCAAGATAAAGAGCAAAAACGGTATCAGAATCAGATTGGTCTTTTCGATACCCTTTTTGATACCGCCCAGCAACACCACGGCAACGAACACAACAGAGAGCAGATGAAACACAATCTGCATAAACGGCGCATGCGCATAGAGATTGTCAAAAATATGCTTTGCATCATCGATCGTCACAGGCAAACCGGTAAAAGAGATATACATATAGTAGAAGATCCATCCAATCACCACCGAATAAAAGGTCATGATCACCAAACCGGTAAAAAGCATGAAACCGGCATATTTCCACCCCTTTTTACCCGCAGGCGCCAGCTCTTCAAAACTGCTGACACAATCCTTCTGCCCCCGCTTACCGATCACCATCTCCGCGATCAGCAACGAAGCACCGATCAAAAGAATCGTTACCAGATAGACCAACACAAAAGCACCGCCGCCATACACACCGGTGATATAAGGGAACTTCCATATATTCCCAAGCCCCACCGCAGCACCCGTTGCCGACAGAACAAAACCGATCCGACTGAATTTTGCTACTTGTTGATTCATGAAACTCCTTTGTCATTACCGCATCAAAAAATAATTTTAACTGAATAACGATTAAACTGCTCTACAACACCCTTCTCACAGGTAATCTATAGAAACACGTAAAAACTTTAATAATATCTGATTTACAGTTACACAAGGTAACAAAGTGTCTTCAATAAACATAACCGATTAAATAGATTTAAT
>QNZT01000132.1 GCA_003978455.1 Sulfurospirillum sp. | reverse complement strand
TGCCTGCCTTGTCGCTGACTCGGTAAACGATCTCATACTCTCCTGGAACAGAGGTGTCGATGGAAGCAGGCTCTTTGGTGATTTTTGAGGTGATATCTCCGTCTTTATCATCAAGGGCTGTGGCTCCCGGATCTGTAAAAGGTTGTCCTTTCTCAATAATGAGTGTCTTATTTCCTTTCAGTGTGATATGGGGTTTTTGGGTGTCACTGCTCGTGCCACCGGAACTACTTGATGAACTACTTGATGAAGAACCGGTTGATCCTCCACCTCCGCAACCCTGAAGCAGCAGGGTTGCCACTATAAATGATATCAGTGCTTTTTTTGTCAATCTTATTCCTTTTGTGTATGTTTGATTTTAATTTTCTTCCCCCGGCGTACCGAAGTTATCTGCGCCAACCCAGTTGGTACTGACACTGTTGTCACTGTCAGGATCGATCAGTGAGAGTGTTTTTCCGTTGCCTTTGGCATCCGGCCAGCTTTTGTCGTAATGTACCTGATCTACCAGTGCTCCCTGTTCATTGTAGACTTTGACAGAGTCTTCTGATTTGCTCAATCCAAATGGAAAGTTTCCTAAAACAGGAGATGCTGTATTGTTATATACCGAAGTAAACTTTGTTTTGTCTTCACAGATCACCAGATATGCTCCTGGCTGGAGTATTGTACCGTTTGGTATGGTATAGCCCTCTGAGATACTATCGTCTTTGATATTCCATCCTGAAAGATTAATAGCTGTTGTATCGTTGTTGTAGAGTTCTATCCAGTCTCCGCTGTCATGGTTTTTGTCTGATTTGTAGTTGATTTCGTTGATGACTATTTTAGGCATTTGTGTCTGCTCGAATAGTGGACTGAGTGAAATATCGCCGTTGAGTGTCACTGTTCTGGTCTGGTGTGTGTTGTTATCACTCCATTTGATAAATCGGTAGCCCTCTTTGGGTACTGCTTTGAGGGTGACTGTCGCGTTGTTGAAATAGTGTCCGTTGTAGGTCTCTGTCAGTTTTACGCCGTCGATATAGACGGTTCCGTTTGTTTTTTGGGGGATGCTGAGGGTGTTGTCTCCGGAGAGGGTGAATTTGGCTTTTAATGCCTGCATGACATACTCTCCTCTATGTTTGGAAAAGAGATACATTCGGTTCATATATGTTTCCCAGGTTGCTTTTGAAACATTGTTTTCCTGTGCGTCTTTGGGCCATCTGTGAAAATGTCTGGAGATTTCAGGTTCTACCAGATTTTTGTATTTGGTAATAATCCCATCCATACGTACGGTTTGAAATGTTGTGTTTAAGTGTGTATAAAATTTACTTGCAAATATATTGATAAATTTTTGATTTTGTAAAAATCTGGCAAAAACAGGATGAGAACCCGATCGTTCGAGATATCCGACGACTTCATTGGTGCTGTATCTAAATCCTCTGTCCAGGTCAAAGAGTAGCCAGCGCCATTTCCCATTTGGATGTACTTTCCAGTATTTGACATTATGTGTGACAGATCCGTTTCCTGTAAAAGCTTCTGTAATATAGTAGTTGATGAATTCATCTATATCTAATTGTGAGACTATTTTCTGATAGTCGGAATCGAGTGTCATATTTGATGTATTCAATTCTGAAAGAAGGGTTTTATACGCTTTGTCTGATCCGCTTTTTACGACACCGTTATCTGCTAAAAGATCAACTTTTTCAGGGGAGACGTGGTGGTTTTCTTCTAAATAGTTTGTATTCATTTTTTCCCGAATATTGTGGATTCCCCAGTATTTTCCGTTAATAAAAAGTATAGCTGGAGCAAAAGCCTGATGATCCAGATCCATCGTGTCCTGTATAATAGTTTGTTCAATCCCGTCTCCGATAAGTGTCCTTCCCCATTCTGTCGCACCACTGCGCAGAACGAAACTTTTTACTTCCCGGATATAGGGTTTTTGTTCAAAAAGAGGATAAGAGAGAGATTTTGGTCCAAATTGATTTTTGATATATACTGCTAAAGATTTTTGGGCATTGGAGCGTGAGTTATTGCCAAATATTTTGAAACCTGCATTAATACTGAATTGGGATTTATTGTCTTTAATATATTCGATACAGCCGGGTCTTTTCCAGGGTTGGTAATAGTTTAAATGTCGATAATCGTCAACGGCATATGTGGTACCTGTCGCATCTTTGCCCGGAACATAGATCCCTATCTGATCATCAAAGAGATATTTCTCGTCAATACCGATCGATACAACAGGGAGATGAACATTTTCATCGATGAGATAGGTATGGTTTACGATAGAACTGAGAAATTTGCCGTTTTCCAGTGCTCTGGCTCTTACCACAGTCGTTTTGGCAATTGTGATCGGGTGACCGGCAGAGAATACAGCGGAGTTTAGTGTCGGGATGGATCCGTCCGTCGTATAATAGATCGTACCGCCGTTTTCTGAAGAGAATGAGATGCGTTGTGTACCGCTGTAAAAACCGCTCTCTTTGTCAAAGGTCGGTTTTTTGGATTTTATAAGTGCGTTTAATGCATTTACATTTTTTGCATTTGGTGTGGGAACCATATAATGGTTTTTCTCACCCAGCTTTGTCACCGAGATATCTCTTTTCTGTTTTTTGAATATAATTTTATCTATTTCCTGACCATTTTTATCAGAGAGAACCAATGTCTCACCATCTCCGTCAAGAGAAAAATTTGTATGCATTCCTTTGTCTTCTTTATCCGCCCAAATGAGCAAACGTTTTTTTGCACCGAGAGACACAGAAGGAATTTTCCATTTTTTTAGATTTGCAGGATTATCACTGAGATAGTATCCACCGATGTTTTTGGGAGAGGAGGTGTTGTTTAAAAGTTCAACCCAGTCAGAGAACTGTTTGTAGTCGGGATCGAGATTGGTGTGGCTGTTGGTTGCAAGGACTTCGTTAATAACGATGCCGGATGGTTTTTTGGATTCGGGATCGGAGATCATCTCCATCACCACTACTTTTCTTTTGGCTGTATCGACATTGCCAGCCTTGTCACTGACACGGTAAACGATCTCATACTCTCCTGCGGCAGAGGTATCGATGGAAGCGGGCTCTTTGGTGATTTTGGAGGTGATATCTCCGTCTGTATCATCAAGGGCTGTGGCTCCGGGATCTGTAAAAAGTTGTCCCAGACTTAAAAGTATGGTTTTATCCCCTTTGAGGGCAATATGGGGTTTTTGGGTGTCACTGTTTGTGCTTCCGGAACTGCTGCTGCTTGAACTGCTGGATGAACTGCTGCTTGAGTTGTTCGATAAATTATCGGATGAATTGTCTGTTGAATTGTCGGACAAATCGGTTGTGGGATTGCTGGACAAACTTTCGGAGGGTGAATTTGCTTTTCCTCCGCCTCCGCAACCCTGAAGCAGCAGGGTTGCCAGTATAAATAATAGAAGTGCTTTTCTTGTCAATCTTATTCCTTTTTCATATGTCTGATCTTAATTTTGTTCACCTGGTGTACCGAAATTGTCAGCGGCAACCCAGTTGGTACTGATACTGTTGTCACTGTCAGGATCGATCAGTGAGAGTGTTTTGCCGTTGCCTTTGGCATCCGGCCAGCTTTTATTAAAAGTAACACTATCTACAAGGAGCCCCTGTGCATTAAATACCCTGACACTGTCTCCTTTTTTCCCCAGACCAAAGAGAAAATCTCCTATGTTATTTTGAACATCAGGGAAATTTGCTTTAAAATCTGCTCCGTTTTGTGTAATGACAAGATAACTTTTGGGTTGTAATAGTATATTGTCAGGGATGATAAAAGGATCTGTATCTTTATCATCTTTGATACTCCATCCGGAAAGATCTACTGTCGTATTACTGTTATTGTACAGTTCTATCCAGTCTCCGCTGTCATGATTTTTATCTGAGTCGTAGTTGATCTCTGTGATCGTAATCTTTGGAATCTGAGCAGCTTCAAACTGAGCCTCTATGTTCAAATCGCTGTTTAGTGTCACAGTAGTGGTTTGATCGGTCATACCGTTTGACCATTTTACAAATCTGTAACCCTGTTTCGGTATAGCTTTTAAAGTAACTGTTGCTGTATCAAAATAGTGACCACTGTAGTTTTTGGTAAGTTTGACTCCGTCAATATAGATGGTGCCATTGACGGGAGCATCGATTTTCAGATTTCTGTTACCGTTTAGATGAAATTCATTTTGAAGAGCAGCTATAACAAAACTTTTTCTGTTCTCTGAAAAATCATACATACTGTTCATAAAACTGATCCATGTTGATGGAGAAACATCTTCTCCATCTTTATTTTTAGGCCATCTTTGAAAGTGTCTGGGAATTTCATCCTGCATCGCTTCTTTTGCTTCGGTAATAAATTGATTCATCCGCTCTGTCTGGAATGTGGTATTTAGATGGGTGTAATATCTGCTTGCAAAAAGTTTTCGGAATTTTGCATTTTTTAACAAATTTCTGAATACAGTACTGGTTTCATCATCGTCGGCAACATAACCCAAAACTTCATTAGAAGCGTATCGGAAACCTCTGTCCAGATCAAAGAGCAT
>QNZT01000010.1 GCA_003978455.1 Sulfurospirillum sp. | reverse complement strand
TGGCAGAATCACCAGGATCTATTACAGGCTACTGTGGTATAATCCACATCACTTTTTTATAGAGAAGGGAAAGAATGCTCCATTTAAAAAAACTTGATCCATTTGACGGCATCAGCGAAGCGTTGATCGAAGAGATAAACCGTACAGGTGTAATTCGACGCTATCCCAAAAATGCCCCTGCGATGGGTAGCGACGATACGCTGAAACACTTTTATATCGTTTTAACCGGACGTATTAAAGTCTATCAGTATAATCCTCAAAACAATCGTGAACAGACACTCTATCTGCTGGGTCATGCGGATATGTTTGATGTTTTGACCGTTCTTGACGGTAGCTATCATGAAGTGATGACAACCGCTATCGACGACTCTGAAGTGCTGGAACTTCCTATCGGGAAAGTACGGGAGTGGGTTGATACCAACCCCGCGTTTAACAGGGCTTTTTTCCCCTATATGGCACGCCAGATGCGGCAGATAGAGGAACTCGCAACAGATCTTTCCCTCTATGATACTTCGACTAGACTGATGAAACTGATCTTGAAAAACCTCGATATCAAAAATCCTCTCTCCCGTCTCGGTCTGCTGCATAAACTTCCTCATGAAGAGCTTGCGTCGATGATCGGCACAGTCAGGCATGTTGTCAACAGACATCTCCAACAGCTCAAAAAAGAGGGGATTTTACATATAGAACGAAAACAGCTGGCGGTACATGATGTCAATAAACTATTGAAAAAGGTTGAAAATGAATATTGATGCATTCCATCTTGAAGATATCGAAAATCCCGAACATCCTTCCGATTTTATCCCGGGTGATGGTTATACGGTTCTGGTTCTGCGTCTGCCGGAAGTGATGAACTCAAGTGTGAAAATCTACTCATATGCGTTTGTAGTGGAGGGAGAAACTTGTTACTTCTACAACAGGGAACGACAAAAACTGGAAAAACTCGGCACTCTGACAGATATGAATCAATTTCTCGACAAGCTGACGGAGAAGTTGATCAAAGATATCCAGAAGTATCACTATGAGATAGAACTTATGGAGGAGTCACTTTATGAGAACAGACTTTCGGGGATGTTTATGCAGCAGTGGCTCAGTTATAAAAAGGATGTGTCTCTCATACATAGGCTGATGTTTCATGCTGCACTTTCGTTTGAGCTTTTCATCACACACCACAAACGTTATGAACATTTTGAAGAGTTGGCATATGCCGACTTGTATGAACATATGGTGCGCATACGTGATCTTGCCAAAGCGGCGATGGACAAGCTGGACAATTTGTACGACTTTTACCGTGCCAAAGTGGATGAAAAGATGAACCGCAATGTCTACTACCTGACGATACTCTCCGGTATCTTTCTGCCGCTGACACTGATGACCGGTTTTTTCGGGATGAATACCGGGGGGCTTCCCTGGACTGATGATCCCGACGGTACCACCAAAGTGGTACTCCTCTCTTTGGTTTTGGAATTGCTCTTCATGATCCCCTTTTTAGTTCAAAATATGAAAAAAATCAAAAAATTCCAGCGTAAAAGATGAATTTGCTACCTAAGTAGCAGAAAAGTTGAGCAAAAGAGACTAAAATTCTTTCATCGTTAAAAAATCAATATAAAGGATGAAAGATGAAAAAACTTATCTTATCTGTAGCAACAGCGGCGCTGCTTTGCAGCACAACAACACTCATGGCGAAAACTTCAGCAGAAGTTTCCAAAACAGCGGTCACTTCAGCTACGTCAAATGCACAAGATAGTAAGGTTCATGTGATCAAAGGTGCAGTGGAAGCGGTAGCGCTGACACAAAAAGTACTGGTTGATCTGGACAAGAAAGATACCAAAAGTGCTATCAAAGATCTCGAAGACGCGATCGGCAAGCTGGAAGTGGTCTTGGCTTCTGAAAAAGCACCGAAGTTGTTGCCGGTAGATGCTTCTGTTACAGCGATGGAGTATATCGGTGACGTTGAACAGATCAAAAAGAGTGTCAAGATGGTAGAGGATTTGCTCGATGACGGTAAAGTGCAGGAAGCACGTGTATTGCTAGATACGCTGAGAAGTGAGATCGACGTGATCAGTGTCAATCTCCCGGTCAGCTCATATCCGGATGCATTGAAACTTGCGGCAAAATATCTTCATGAAGATAAAGTCGATGAAGCGAAAGCAGTATTGGCAACAGCGCTGAGTACGCTGGTAGAAAATGTAGTAATCATCCCTATTCCGATTTTGAAAGCGGATGCATTGATCAAAGCATCCAGTGCGATTGCCAAAACAGATAAAGAGCAGGCGCTTAAACATCTTGCTCAGGCAAAAATCGAGCTTGAAAAAGCCAAAGTACTGGGGTACACCAGCAAAAGTGATGTAACGTACAAAGCGCTTGATGAAGCGATCGAAAAGACGGAAAAAGAGATCAAGGGTAAAAACAAAGCAGAAAAACTTTTTGAAGAGCTGATCAACAAGCTGAAGTCCTTCAAAGAGAAAATGTAAAGGATAAAGCATGATGTTTGTCAATATGGTCTTCGATAAGGAGACCTTGAAAAAGTTCAGTACACAGACGATTATCGCCGGTGTACTGATGTTGATCACAGGTGCGGCAGGGATTTTCGCACCTACGATTATGTCTCTGGTTGTGGTGACATTTCTGGGCTGGCTCTTTTTGGTAAGTGCGGCGGTTCAGGGCTATATCACCTACAAAACATACCGTAAATCATTCAGTGCATGGCTGAAGCCGGTTTTGTCCCTGATCGTCGGTCTGCTCTTTTTTATCTATCCGATGGCGGGAGTCGCGGCAGTAGGTCTGCTACTTGCGACATATTTGCTGGTTGATGCCTATTCGAGTTTTGGCTTTGCGATGGATTACAAACCAAACAGCGGTTGGTGGATTTTGATTGTCAATGCGTTGATCTCTATCGTGCTTGCGGTGCTTATCATGATCGGTTGGCCTGTAAGTTCACTGTTTTGGGTAGGACTCTATGCGGCAGTTAGTCTTTTCTTCGATGGTGTTGCACTCGTTGCACTGGGTATCGGAGCAAGGAAATTGGTAAAAGAAGAACAAAAATAGAAAAAGGATTTAAATGGCAGTAGTAGGCGCACATAAAATAGAAGCGTTGTTTAAAAAAGCGGCAGGTTTGCAGATCAGCAAAGAGAAAGTAAAAGAGGTAAGCGACATAGTTGACCAGAAGTTTCATGATCTCTTGCTGATCGGTGAAGCAAATGCGAAGTACAATGGCAGAGATGTCATCTGGTACAGTGATCTTCCACTAACGAAAGCTTTTCGTGAATCTATGCAAAAGTTCAGGGAGTTGGAAGAGGAGCTTGCTTTGCAGGATGTGATCGAACATCTCAAGACTTTGCCGCCGCTTTATACACTTGAAATCGAACTGGAGAACAAGGCGGGTGAAATCGCAGGGACACTGATATATATCTTGGCGCATATCGCCAAAGAGTTCACGAAAAATGACAAAGTTGTCTCTATGGACGATTTGAAAAGTGCAGAACGTATATTGAACCTTACCGTTTGATACAAATCTTACATGAAGAGGAGGTAGGAAAATGTCTATGCCGATGTTAGGTGAAAAATTTCCTGAGTTAAAAGTGCAGACAACACACGGGGCGATGTCGCTTCCGGATGATCTGAGAGGCAAGTGGACAGTACTCTTCTCGCATCCGGCGGATTTTACGCCGGTATGTACGACAGAGTTTGTCTCTTTTCAGAAACACAAAGTAGATTTCGATGCATTGGATTGCCGCCTGGTCGGTATGTCTGTGGATCAGGTCTTCAGCCATATCAAATGGGTCGAGTGGATCAAAGAGAAACTGGATGTAGAGATTACATTCCCGATCATAGCAGGTAACGACAAGATTGCCGAAGCGCTTGGAATGCTCCATCCTGCAAAAGGGAGCAACACAGTCAGAGCAGTATTTATCATCGATCCTGAAGGTGTGATACGTACTATCCTGTACTATCCTCAGGAGATAGGAAGAAACATCTCCGAAATCGTCAGAGCTGTCAAGGCGTTGCAGAAGAGTGATAGCGATGGTGTCGCGACACCGGCAAACTGGCCGGAAAATGAACTGATCGGTGATCATGTGATCATCCCGCCGGCTACCGATGAAGAGACTGCCAGAGAGAGACTGAAAAATCATGAATGTTTCGACTGGTGGTTTTGCCATAAAGCTGACTGATACTATTGTCAGGACAGGTTTCCTGTCCTGACGCAACCCCTCTATTCCCTCTTATTCAGACCACAAAATACATTATCTCCAAAAGTGTAAGAGATGTAAATTTTCCACAAATTAGTAAAAATTATATCTAACTCCCCTGTTTTATTATTATGATTAAGTACTTTTTTACTAAAATTCTTATACATAAACTATATGGGTACCTCTAAAAACCCTGGTTATTCATAATGGGCTTAGAAGGGGTGAGATTTGCAAAGAGATTTGCGAAATCCTAGCCGAAGCTAAGATGAGGAAATATCTTCGCAAAGATTGCCCCTTCTAAGCCCACCCTGCGGGCATCAC
>QNZT01000072.1 GCA_003978455.1 Sulfurospirillum sp. | reverse complement strand
CTCTCCTGATAGACCATTTTGAAGTTGTCGTAGTGCCCCTCTTTTTGGTCGATCACTTCACCGTTTTCATCGAAGATAGTCACATTTTCACCCTCTCTGCCAAATGCCGGTTTTTCGACATAAGCTTTGCCTTCGAGCGGTTCAAAGGAAGTCTCCAGCAGCAAGGGATGGTTGGGGAATAGATCCCAGAGGATCTTCATGAAGGCTTTGCTCTGAAACATCAGCGTATAGGCGGGGTTGAGTATGATCGCTTTTTGGTTGTGTACGATCTGTGTCAGGATCACTGCCAGTTCACCCTCTGCGATGGCGATATCTTCCCACGGCACCAGTTTGAAGAAGTAGTCGTACTGCACATCGCCCAGAAAGATTCCTTCGTTTGCGTCAAACTCCACTTCGTCGATGTAGGCAAACGCTGTCTCAAATCCCGCCTCTTTGGCTATCGTTTCGAGGTATCGTGTTGTATCTTCATCCTCCTGTGCACCGCGGACACAGCTGAAGAGGATTTTCCACCCTTCATAGTACTCATGAAACTTCTCCACACTCTCTTCAAGCGTCACCAGACGCTGAAAATTCTCTTTGAGACATTCATGAAGATTGTTGAACTGGCGGTGCTCATCCAGACCGTTTGCTTTGAGCATCGCCCACTGTACGATCGCGGTATCCAGAAGCAGGGTAGGGGTGTCTGCGTTGAACTCCAGCAGTTTGATAGGTACCCTGTCCAGTCCGCCGGCAAAGTCAAATCTGCCGTAGAGATGCCAGTGGACGTCGTTTTCCCAGCTGGTTTTGATGATATCGACCAGATTGAAGGGTATACCGAGTTCATGAAAGAGGTTGTTGTCTATCACATAGTCTCCGGCTTCTATAAACATATCATAGAGCTCATTTGCAGCATCGGCATAGGCGTGCGCCTCCATCTCTTCGACTTCTACCAGTTTATCGATCAGATAGGGGGTGTTATCGTCCCAGTCGGTATGCCATGAAAAGTTGATCGACTCCAGAAATTCGGTTGTCAGGGGTTTTACCGGCAAAAGTTTCATTGTTTAGCCTCCAAAACTTCTGGAACCGCCGCTTCTGGAACCGAAAAAGCCGGAACTGCGTCTGCTCGAAGAGCGCGTGGACGACGGTGTCGTCCTCTTTTTACTGCCGAAAAATCCCGACCTCTTTGTCGATGTGCGACGTGCCTTGTTGAAGCTGTTCTTGCTTCGTGCGTAGGTTTGCGGACTTTTGTAGGAGGTGCGCCGTTTTGCCTGGTAGTTCTGGTTGTTGAAGAGTTTGCTGCCGATCCAGCTCCCCAGAATCGCACCAGCGGCAGATGCCAGGATCGTCTCTCCCAGACCCATGCCTCCCATCCCGCTGCTCACTTGTGGATTGGTCAGTGCAGATTTACCCTCGTCGATCTTTTTGGCTTCCTCTTTGATGAGTGCGTCTAGCTCTTCCTGCGTCAGAATCTTCTCTTTGCCGTCGAGCGTTTTGAGGATGACCCTGGTGTCGGAGCTGGGGTACTCATCGACAATCTTGTACTGTTTGGGTGCTACTTCCTGTATGACCACAAACGCACCCTGTCTCTGAGCCGCTGTCTGAAAGGTATTCTCCTGGGGTGGCTGCTGCGGCGGAAGCCCACTGTCTCCGCATCCACTCAATCCTGCCATCACCACGGCACCCATACCGCCGACCATAGAATAATCCGCTATTTTTTTGATATGTCTCATGAAATTCCTCGTATTAATTTGATTTTCTCTTTCGCCTTTTCAAGGGCATCTTTCCCGTAGGTGAGTACCACCGCCATCCGTCTGCCTTTGTGCGCCTCCGGCTTGCCGAATATCCGTACAAATGTATCTGCATCAAAAAGCTGCTCATCGACCTCAAACGCCGGTGCGACACTCTCCACATCCGACTTGTACGCCGCACTCGCACCTTCACCGTAGAAATGAAAATCGAGCGGCAACCCCAGTACTGCCCGTACATGCAGCGCAAACTCACTCTGACTCTGTGTGATCATCGTCACCATACCCGTGTCATGCGGACGTGGGCTCAGTTCGCTGAAGTAGACTTCATCCCCTTTGACGAAAAACTCCACGCCGAAGATCCCCCGACCGCCCAGACCGTCGGTCA
This sequence comes from Sulfurospirillum sp., assembly GCA_003978455.1. Lineage (GTDB taxonomy): Bacteria > Campylobacterota > Campylobacteria > Campylobacterales > QNZT01 > QNZT01. Next base: position 2,442 of record QNZT01000072.1, on the reverse strand, counting down.
CGTCTTTTGCCATCTCCTGCGCCTTTTTGCGTGCGGTTTCGCTCATCTGCATCGGCTGCCATGAAAAGATATAGTCGCCATCTTTTTGGATATGCCCGATCGGTTCACAAAAAACCGTACCTGTCTCGTTGCGTACCGTCAGCAGGGTGATCTCGTAGTCAAACGGGACAAACTCCTCTACGATCAATTCACTCGCGTCACCGCGCGCCTCTTTGGCGATCTCCCACGAGTGCGCCAGATCGTCCGCTGTTCTGGCGATACTCTGTCCGTGTCCGGAACTGCTCATGACAGGTTTGATGACACAGGGGAAACCGATCTCTTTACTCGCTTCGATCAACCCTTCGAACGTCGTGACAAAGCGGTAGGCGCTGGTTTTGAGTCCAAGCTCTTCCGCCGCGAACTTCCGAATATTTTTACGGTTCATTGTCTTGTTGACTGCTTCGGCGTTGGGGATGACATGAAATCCCTCTTTCTCCGCCGCAAAGAGTGCGTCTATACTGATCGCCTCCACTTCGGGCAGGATGAAGTCAGGCTTCTCCCTGCGGATCACCTCCAGCACTTCCTCTCTGTTCTTCATGTCGATCACATGGTAACTGTTGGCTACCAGATGTGCCGGAGCGTTTTCATAGGCATCGACCGCGATCACCTCGACACCCAGCCTCTGCGCTTCGATAGCGACTTCCTTACCCAGTTCACCGCTGCCGAGCAGCAGGATTTTGAGCGCATTGCTTTTAAGCGGAGTTGAAAATATCATCATAGTTCCTCACTGGAAAGATAAAAGTGTATGGTACACAAAAATGGCATAGAAACCGGTAAATCCGGATATTTATCCGAGTTTGCTATAATAGCGCGAAAAAAGGAGTTTCCCATCACTTACACGATTATCCATACGATCCACCTCTATGCGGCGTTTATCTACGGCGGGTTTCTGTTTACCGACAACCTCTTCCTCTCGAAGATCGGGCAGAGCCTCACACCCGACGAAGCGAAAAAAGCGCGTGAAGCTTTCATGAAGCATGTGCGCAAAGTTGTTCCACCCGCATTGATTGTAACCGTACTGACCGGTGTCTATATGTTTACACAGGTTTTCGGAGAGATCCCCGAAAGCGGTATGACCCGTTTTCAGATGCTCCTCTCTCTCAAAGCGTTTCTGGGACTCTGGCTGGGGCTCAGAGGATTTTTACAGGTCTATCTGAAGATCGATCCTTTTGTTTTCAAAAGCCACCGTTTCCCGTTTATTCTGGTGATCATCATCATCGCGTTGTCTCAGTTTATGCATCTGTAGAGAGATTAAGGGATATATTTTTATAATTATGTTATTATAACTTAATATTATAGCAAAAAGAGTAACTTATGAAAACTATAACCTTTCTTTTCTGTCTGCTTCTTTCGGCTGTTTCGCTTTACAGTGAAGAGGGTATCGAGTACCGTGGTATCGATGTCAAAGTGCGGGACGGGAATGGGTACCGGCATATCACAGTCAAGCGTGAACGAGCGCAAGAGTGTCAAAAACTGGCTCCCGGCACCATGTTGGTCTGGGGTGGGAGTTACGCCGGAAGTATGGTTCCCGATGCGTGTAAAAAAACGTTTGTATGTACTTTGGGGAAAAATATACATCCGATTAAGATGGCTAAAGAGATCGAAACGTATGGTGTGCTGGAAGTGCTCAAGTTTATGGAAGAGATGCAAAAAGATGACAACAAAGTGCTGGTTGATGCACGTAGGGAGCCGTGGTACAACCACCGTACGATTCCCGGTGCGGTCAATATGCCCTACTACTATTTCCATAACCGTGCCTATTACAAAGATGAGTTTGCCTATGCTATGCGTTATCTCGGCGGTATAAAGAAAAAAGAGGGCGGGTACAGATTTGAACATCCTAAAACGATTCTCGTTTTCTGCAACGGTCCCTGGTGCTCACTCTCGTCAAAGTTTGTCAAAGCGCTTGAAGAAGAGGGGTATCCTATGAAGCATATCAAATGGTTTCGCGGCGGTATGCAGGCGTGGCTGATTGCCAATATGACCACAACCCGACCGGTTCAATAAAGGAAAAAATATGTCTACCTCCAGTGTCACTATAAACAGAACCAACCTTTTTCAGTATTATGCGATTACCGTTGTGTTTTTTATTATCACGGCAGTACTGGCAAGTTTTGGAAATATCTATAACTATCTTTTTCACTATCTCTGGGATTTTCTCTTTTTTCTCCTCTTCTTATGGCTGGGATATCTTCTGACGAACAAGATCTGCATCCTGAGCCAGAACGGAAAAAAGCTACAGGCACTGGGATGGACATTTCTCTATCTCTTTATGACATTTGTAGTCTTTTCCGACGGGCATGGAAGTGTACCGCACTCTGAAGGACTCGGTGAGAAACTGATGCTGATACCGATGACCGCTTATCTCTATCTCAAAAGTCTCTTTTTACCGCTGATTTTTCT
>QNZT01000044.1 GCA_003978455.1 Sulfurospirillum sp. | reverse complement strand
GTCTGCACCGAAAGCTGACAGCATGAGAAGCGGAAGCCGTTTTGATCTGCCTATGGAGAGACTGCGGGCGATCAGTTTTTATCTTCAAAATCTGAAAATACCGAAATCTGTTATTACCCAAAAAGAGGGAGAAAAACACTTTGCCGCTATAGGGTGCATACAGTGTCACAAACCCTCCTTCCGACTCAAAAGTGGGTATGAGATAAAACCGTTCACCGATATGCTCCTGCATCACCGAAGTATCGATTTTATCGATCCGTGCACTTGTGTGTACATCGTCGGTATAGATTCCCGCCTGGCGACCGGTCAGCGCAATCGCGTCATGTCCCATCTCTTTGAGGGCGATCGCCAGAAGCGCACTGGTCACACGCTCCCCTGCACTCAACAGCAGGTCCATCTCACGGGGAGAGGGATTCTTACTGAAATGGTGTGCATATTCGATCAGCTTGTTGGTCTCACCGCTCATCGCCGAAACGACTACGATGAGATCGTTTCCCTCTTTTTTGGTTCTGGCAACTCTCTTCGCCACATTTTCGATACGCTCCAGGTCACCGACACTGGTTCCGCCGTACTTCTGTACTATCAGCATATAGATTCAATCCTCGTCATCAAGATAAATATCCCTCTTTTTTAAAGTAGTCGATCACCTTTTTGTAAATAGGCTTTTTCATATGTGTCACTATATCGAAAAGCTGATCGGGCGAGACAAACTTATACTCGTTAAATTCCGGTACTTTTGTATCGAGCCTGATCTTTGCCTCCGGTTTAAGCTTGACAAGAAAATACTTCTGTGTCTGCCCGTCGAAAGGATAGCGTTTTTTCGTCGCTTTGGATGGGAAATCGTAACTCATCCACTCCGGATGCTCGCACAAGATCTCGACATCATTGGTGCCGATCTCCTCAAGCAGCTCACGCATCAGCGCCTGCCTCGGGGTCTCTCCCCGGTCGATACCGCCCTGCGGAAACTGCCATACATTGTCACGAAAATCACTCCGGTTGGCGATGAAGATCTCACATGCATGAGGATATTTCGATGAGAGGATGACTGCTGCGACGTTGGGTCTGTATGTCTTGTTCTTCTTGGTCACTGACATCGTGCCGCTCCTCCCGTTCAATTTTTTATGATATACTATCCAAAAAAAATTTCAAAAAAGGTTAAAACTGCTTTTATACCTCCACATCCCCTTTTGCGACAGCAAGTGCCACTACTGCGCATTTAACTCCTATGTCGATAAACATGCACTCAAAAAGAGCTATATGAAGGCACTTCTGAGACAACTCGATCATGAGCTGGAGCGCTTTGGAGCGACACATAAAAGCATCGAAACACTCTTCATCGGCGGAGGCACACCCTCCACCGTCACACCCGAACTCTACGCCCCTTTTTTTGAAAAAATCCGCCCCTTTCTCGCCGATGATGCGGAGATCACCACCGAAGCGAACCCCAACTCAGCCACACAAACATGGCTGGAAGGTATGAACAACCTCGGTGTCAACCGTGTCAGTTTCGGCGTACAGAGCTTTCATGAAGTAAAACTCAAACTGCTGGGCAGAAACCACCACGCCGCACAGGCGATCGAAGCGCCGCATCTTGCCGAAGCGGCGGGATTTGAAAACATCTCCATCGATCTCATCTACGGTACTGAGATCGATACCAGAAGCCTTTTGGAAAGCGATCTTTACACCGCATTCAGCCTCCCTATAAACCACCTCAGCGCTTACTCTTTGACCATCGAAGAGGGAACGAAATTTTTCGAGACACCGGAAGTAAGCAGGGACGACGAAAATATCGCCTACTGGTTCACCGAACAGATCAAAGCCAGAGGATTCATACAGTATGAAATTTCCAACTTCGGCACATACCGGTCACAGCACAACCTTGGATACTGGGAGTATAAAGATTATATAGGCATCGGCAGTGGCGCGGTGGGCTTCATGAAGAACAGACGCTTCTACCCTACCCCATCGGTAGAAGCGTATATCGCCGACCCCCTCCGAATCGATACAGAAAGACTCGACACCGAAGCGATCAAAAGCGAAAAAGTGCTGCTGGGACTGCGCTCCTGCATCGGTGTCGACAGAAAAATCCTATCTCATGAAGAGCGAAAAAGAGCCACCATTCTCGCAGAGGAAGGGAAACTTACACTCCACGAAAAGAGACTATACAATCCCAACTTTTTTCTCAGTGATGAAATAGCACTTTACCTGTTAAGCTAATATTCTAACCAAATTCTGCTATAATTAGGTAAAATATATATGTACAAATCTGAACAAAAGGAAACCATTTGGACTATTTAGAGATAGAAGGCGACAACAGACTCAACGGAACCGTCACCATCGACGGAGCCAAAAATGCCGCCCTGCCCCTCATCGCAGCGACCATTCTCTCCAAAGAGCCGGTCACCATCGACAACCTCCCGCGTGTCAACGATATCTTCACGATGCTCAAACTCCTCGAAAACCTCGGCGCAACCTATACTTACGAGGAAAACCGCGCAACCATCGACGCGACGACCATCGACAATACCACCGCCATCTACGACATCGTCCGCAAGATGCGCGCCTCGATCCTCACACTCGGACCCCTGCTCGCACGCTTTGGGATCTGTAAAGTCTCGCTTCCAGGCGGCTGCGCGATCGGGCAGCGCCCCATCGACCTGCACCTCAAAGCACTGGAGATGATGGGCGCTGAGATAGAGATCAAGGAGGGGTATGTCATCGCCACCGCACCCGATGGACTCAAAGGCGCGACGATCGTCTTCGACAAGATCACCGTCACCGGTACTGAAAACATCGTCATGGCGGCGGCACTGGCAAAGGGTTCCACACGCATCATCAACGCCGCCAAAGAGCCTGAAGTGGTGCAGTTATGCGAGATCCTCAGGGACGCGGGCATCGAGATCGAGGGGATCGGCAGCGACGAGCTCGTGATCCACGGCAGTGACAAGGCGTTGATCGATATCCGCCACATCACCGTCATCCCCGACCGCATCGAAGCGGGCACCTACCTCTGTGCGGGTGCCATCACCAACTCCACCATCACCCTGGAGCGCGTCAACCACGCCCACCTGGTCTCCATCATCCTCAAACTACAGGAGATGGGCTACGACTTCGAGATCGAAAAAGAGCGCATCACGATCAAACCCGCCTCACGCATCAAGTCGATCCGCATCTCCACCACCGAGTACCCCGGATTTCCCACCGATATGCAGGCGCAGTTCATGGCACTGGCGCTCATCGCTGAAGGCACGAGCACCATCGAAGAGCGCCTCTTCGAAAACCGCTTCATGCACGTCAGCGAACTCAACCGCATGGGCGCGGACATCACCCTCAACAACCACACAGCCACGGTAGAGGGCGAAGCGAACCTCAACGGAGCCGACGTCATGGCAACCGACCTGCGCGCCAGCTCCGCACTCGTACTGGCAGGACTCATCGCCAAAGGGACAACCAGAGTCCACCGCATCTACCATCTGGATCGCGGATATGTCAAACTGGAAGAGAAACTACAGAAGCTAGGGGCGAAAATCAGAAGGTTGAAAGAGTGAGATATCAAATCTCTGATACCAGATAATTTTCATAATCTTTTACAAAATATCTGATCTTTTTTCTACCTTTTTGAACGATTTCAAACCCTTCACTCTCCAGCAGTGCGATCTGCTCTTCCGGTGCATTCGGAAATCCGGGATTTAACTCACTATCACTTTTCAGTGTGCGCCAGTATGGCACATCGTCACCCGTTTCAACCGAAGCGTGTGCACTGATGTTCACAAAAACCTGTCGTCAACGGACAGGCGCTAAATGACAATAATACCAAACCAAGCCCAAACCATAACTCCACGTTTTCGCAACGGCACTAAAAATGTATATTTTATTTTAATATAGATATTTAGTTTATATATTTAATATTTTAATCATTTATTAAACACTGTTTTAATATTATTATCTAAGTAATATTTTTAATATAAAAAACAGGATTCTCTATGCGTACTTCTATGATCATGAAAACAGTATCTGCTTTAATCTTCATGATACTCTTCACCGCCTGTCACTCCAGCCACAAAAGTACCGTATCTGCCGACAAAAGTATAACTCCTGGCAAAGAGACGAACCAGAGTGTCGCACCGCTGGGAAAAGATACCACCACACCTGTACCGTCCGATACCAATAAAACCACCTCACTTCCGACACCCGAAACCAATACGACAGGACAGGAGGTCAATCAGACACAGACGCCTCCGTCTGCATACAGGGTGCATAAAGATATCACCGCAACACTCTTCTGGATCGGGGAGGATGAGAGTCCGGACAACCACCAGATCACCAATATCGAGAGTGCATGGGATGATACCTGGCTAAAGCATTACGGCGGTATCGATACACCTGAGAGAAGTACGCTCTTTCCAGACTTTACTCCCAAAGAGAATCCTTTCTATTTCGCTCTGCCTTACAGCGACTTTGACGACAACGGTAACAGGCGGGACGATGCAATGAAAAAGATTCCGTGGGCAAGTGAAAAAACGTGGTCAAACGAAGAGTCTATGGTCAAAAACAGATGGATCAAAATCACCGCC
>QNZT01000085.1 GCA_003978455.1 Sulfurospirillum sp. | reverse complement strand
GCGGCACTCTATCACCAGTTCTACAACAAACACAAAATCGTCGGAACCAAAAACGAAGACAAACTTCTCAAACTCTCCGCGATGGTAGCAGTGACACTGCGCACAGGACTAAAACTGATGGGAATCGAAGCCAAATACAAAATGTAACAACCCTTCATGAAGTGCATTTTCTGCACTTCTTCCCCGTAACCCTTTAATTTTAGATTAATTTTTGTTATAATACATCCAAAAAAGGTATTATATGCACAAATATATCCTCCTTCTGCTGATCGCCTCTCTTTTTGGCACCAACATCCAGGCATATGAAAAACATACCGGTACGATCGTCATAGACAAAGCACACAACCTCTACTGGCAGGATGATTTCTCTTCCCAGAAGAGTTCCGAAGACTGGGACGATGCTGTGGCATTTTGCGACAATCTCGATCTTGCAGGCATCACACACTGGCGGCTTCCCACTTTTCATGAACTCTTTTCCATCACCGACTACAGCCGTAAAACACCCATCGATCCGGCATTTACCTATCTCAATGACGGCAGCTACTGGACATCGACACCCTTTGCCGCCAACAAATCCAGAGCCTGGACGATCGACTTTCACACCGGCGAAACCTACTACAGCTATAAAACCACCAACCACGCCGTACGGTGTGTCAAAGAGATCTCCAAAACAACAAAGGGGCAAAGATGAAACGTATAACCGCTACAACACTACTCTGTACCACACTGCTTTTTGCCGCCTCTTCCAAGATCGATGACAAAACAGGACTCATCTGGCAAGACGACCAAAATATGCAGCAGGAGTTCTCTTACGAGAAAGCCAAAACATACTGTGAAAACCTCAAAGTCGACGGCTACACAGACTGGCGTCTGCCCACACTCAAAGAGTTGGCTACCATCCTCGATCTGAGAGTCGACCGTCCTGCACTCAAGCCGGGATTTAACATCAGACTGAGTGAACGCTTCTGGACAGCTACGCCAAACGCAGCCAAGCCCAAAGAGGCATGGGTTATCTCCTTTAGCTACGGAGAGATCGAATCCTACCCCGTCCGCAGAGAGTACAACGTACGCTGCGTCAGAAACGCCAAAAAGCGCAAATAGGATATGGGCACCTCTAAAAACCCGGGAGTCTGTAGGATTCGCCCCGATCAGCTCCCTGAGAGAAACTCTTCCTGCAAAATCCCCCAGTCGTGCAGATCATAGTAGGTAGATAGCGTTTTTCAAAAGGAAATGTCTCAGGGAAAGTTTTCACACTCAGTTTCTCCTCTCATACGCCTCATAGCCAAACTCTCTGATGATCTCTATAGTGCCATCTTTTTTCAAAAGTGCCAGATCGGGAAGTTTGATGCCGTTGAAGGTACTGTTTTTGACGATAGTATAGTGAATCTGATCTTCAAAGATGATCTTCTCTCCGATTTCCAGCGGTCGGTCAAAAGCGTAGTCCCCCATCACATCTCCCGCAAGACAGGTATTTCCCGCCAATCTGTACGTATAGGGTTTCTCCCCGGCTTTTCCCGCGCCCCGGACTTCGGCACGGTAGGGCATCAGGATCGTATCGGGCATATGCGCCTCGGCGGAGGTATCCAGGATGGCGATGTCGATCTCGTTGTGCACGATATCCAGCACTGTGGCGACCAAAAAACCGGTCTGCCACCCCACCGCTTCACCCGGTTCGAGATAGACATCGACACCATATTTTGTTTTGAAATCCCGGATAAGTTTGATCAGTTTCGCGACATCGTACCCCTCTTTGGTGATATGATGCCCGCCGCCGAAATTGACCCATTTCATAAGATGAATATAGTCGCCGAACTTCTCCTCGAAACCGGCAAGCACCATCTCCAGTGCATCGGCACCCTGTTCACAAAGTGCATGGAAGTGCAAACCCTCTATCCCCTCCAGAAGTGCTTCATGAAACGCTTTTTCGGTGATTCCCAGACGACTGAACGATGCGCATGGGTTGTACATATCGGTCGGTGAAGCGGAGACTTCGGGATTGACTCGCAGACCGCAGGAGACTTTTCCAAGCGCTTTGGGTTTGAACTTTTGCCACTGCGCAAAGGAGTTGAACACCAGATGGTGACTCAGCGCGATGATCTCGTCGATCTCCTCCTCTTTAAATGCCGGTGCGTAGGTATGTACTTCCCTTCCCACTTTTTCGGTGGCATATCTTGCTTCATGAAGACCGCTGGCACAACAGCCATGCAGATATTTCGATACCATCTTCATCCCGCCGCTGAAAGCAAACCCCTTCAGCGCCAGCAGTATCTTTGCCCCACTCTCTTGCTGCACATAGTCGAGCAGTTGCAGGTTTTTTTCCAGCTTTGCCTCTTCCATCACATAAAGAGGTGTCTGCAAAGCGTCAATATCCATATTTGGTCAGTATGCGTTCAATATAGGGCAGATACCCTTCCCCGAACGCCCGCAGATGCACAAGGTACGGATAGAGGTTGTAGATATCCGCACGTACTTCTACAAAATCATCCTCGATCGGAAAAAGATTGCGGTAGTGCCGGAAAAAGCGGTCACCGAAAGTGTTGAACATCATGATGAACGCCAGATCCACTTCATGATGCCCGTAGTAAAGCGCCGGATCGATAAACGCCGCTACCTCACCGTGGTGGATCAGGACATTGCCGCTCCAGACATCACCGTGCAGCAGGGAGGATTGTTTGGGCTCGATCAGGTACTTGTCAAGTTCCTCACACAGTGCGATCAGACGTACATAGGTCTCTTCGGGGAGCTGCTCCTCCGCAAACGCTTTCGTGCCGAAATCAAGCAGGCGCTCACGTTTGAAAAACTCGATCCAGGAGTCATACTGCGGATTGTGCTGCACATAGGGTCCGATGACCGTATCGTCCACAAAACCGTAGCCGTGTTCCCAGCTTATCCTGTGCAGGTTCGCCAGATGCAGCGCGGCATCGGCTTCCGCATCCAGCTGATCGAGCTCATCATGAGGAATATATTCACTCAGCAGTATCTCGCCCTCTCTTTTGTAGATTTTCGGAATCGGCAGTGTCGAGTTCTCTTTGAGATACTCATACATCAACTCTTCACTCTCTACCAGAAACGGCTCTACCGCCACTTTTGCAACGACTTTGCTGTCGCAGTTGTAGAGTGCGGTTGAACTGCTCTGTGTGATCAACTGACACTGATCGATCGGTTTTCCCAATATTTGCGCAACTTTTTCTTTCATTTATATTACTTTTACAACTTTTTTTTACTATTATACCAAAAAAAACAAAAGGATTCTACATCATGAAGTCAATTCTCTTTGTCTGCTTAGGCAATATCTGCCGCTCCCCTCTCGCAGAAGGTATCGCTGCCAAAATCGCAGCCGATCACAATCTCGACCTGAAAATAGATTCGGCTGGTACGGCACACTGGCATATAGGTAAGCCTCCCTGTGAAAATTCGATCAAAATCGCAGCGCTGAATGGTATTGATATCAGTGCCCTGCGGGCTAGACAGCTTCAGGAAGCGGACAAGAATTTTTCGCATATCGTTGCGATGGATAGTCAAAACTACAAAGATTTACTTGCGCTTGGCTTTAAGAATCCCTACCTGATCGGAGACTATGGTGAGTTATTTGGTGAAGATATTCCCGATCCCTATTTTTTCGACGGATTTGAAGGTTTTCATAAAGTATATGCTATGTTGGATCGATCGATACAAGACTTCATGAAGAAGGAGCGTTTATGGGTATGAAGATTCTGCTATTGCTGGCTCTGTTGATCTTTACGGCTTGCGGGAAAGATCATAAAAAAGACCATATCATCGCAAAGATCCCCGAAGCATCCGGCATCTGCTACAACGCCAAAACTGATACACTCTTTGCCGTCAGTGACCGGGGCAGGATATATGAACTCTCTTTACAAGGGAAAAAACTGCGCCACAAAGATATCGGCAAGTATGATCTCGAAGGCATTGCTTGCGATACATCTGGAAATATGCTGCTGGGCATAGATGAAGGCGCGGACAACCTCCTTCTCATCGATCCCAAAACCCTCAACATCAAAAAAATAGTCTCTGTCAAACGCTCTTTTCATAAAGCCAGAATCTTGCAAAAGGATAAAGAGTACGGTCTTGAGGGTGTGACGATCGATCCTTCCGGAACAATCTACCTCTCCAACCAGTCTCACTATCTTTTTCCGCATACCGATCCTTCGGTGATAGTCACTGTCAGGGATTTACAGCACCCAAAGACACCTATCCTCTCTCTCATCGACCCGAGGATCAGAGATATCGCCGGACTCTCCTACAAAAACGGTGCACTCTATTTTGTCAGTGATACCGATGACAGACTGTACAGATACGATCTCAAAAAAGGCAAGATAGATCTCTCTGCAAAACTGCCCAAATTTGCCCAGGAGGGTATCACCTTCGACAACAAAGGCAACATCTACTTCGCAGATGACAATGGACACATCTTCAGATATAAGGAAAAAAAATTCGGTATCAAATAGCCAAACCTCTTAAAACAGAGGTTTTAGCGATGTTTCTTCAGCATAAAAACAACGTTGATTAAGTATCATGTTTTTTATGAAAAACTCTTTTATGTTACATGAAACATAAAAAACATGGAGTATCAAACAGGAGCT
>QNZT01000019.1 GCA_003978455.1 Sulfurospirillum sp. | reverse complement strand
CCGAAGATACCGTTCATCCTGGTTTTTTCTTTGAGTCGCTTGCGTTTTTCGTTGAGGATGTGGATCCGGCGTTTCCAGAAGTCGAGTACTGTCTGTGCCTGGTCAACCATCAAATCAGCCTGAGACTTGAGGATATCGAACTCTGCAGACTCCATCTCATAGAGATTTTGCTCCCTTTTTACCTTTTGCCCGAGCTTGACATAGACATGTTTGACATACCCCATAAAGCGGCTGCCGATCATCTTCTGACCGTTGGAGATCACAGTGCCGGGAAGGATCAGTTCGGTAGCCTGTGCCAGAGAAGCACATAATAGTGCCGCTAAAACAATCTGTTTTCTATTGACCATCTCTCTGACTTACCAGTTTCTCAGGCGTGTATGGCAGTTCATGCAGCTTTCGGTTATCTTTGTGAAATCCTGCAGCGCTCTTTTTGCATCTCCATCCTGGAAACTTTCGATCATGTGGGAGACTTTCTTACGTACTTTTCGTTTGATAGAGTTGGTCATCTTGACTTTATTGTTCAGAAAATGGGTCATAGCATCTTTTTCCTCTGCCTCTTCGAGAGGCGGTTCGACACGATCTATGGTATCTGCAAGCGTGATACCGCCCTCCTTGATCATATCGAAGTTGTTATAGAAAAAACCGCTTTGGATGGTTTGCATCGCTTTTGCCATCTTTTGCATATCCAGTATCCTGTCTGCCTGAGTGTATGTTGTAAAATCGGCAAATAAGAGTGTACTTGTGAGTGTAAGTGCGAGACCGAGTTTTTTCATGAAATATCCTTATAATAGTTTGATAATTAGATTTTATCCAAAAAAAGTTAATAAATCAACTTTACTTATAATCATTGTTATATACAAAAAATTTCAGAACATAAGTATAAATGATAGATTAAGTTATTTATCAGCTAACTAGTGTTAGAATTACATATAAATAAAATTTATACCTGGAGGTTCTTTATGAGAAAAATAGTTTTAGCTAGTGCATTAACAATTGCGATGGTGGCGCCACTGTCGGCAGATTTCAGTTTTCAAGATATGTTTACGGATATGAAAGATGCTGTTACTTCGATGAGCCACGATGCGAAAGATAGTGTCAAAGCTATGAAAGACGGTGCTGTGGAAACCAGTAAAAGTGCTGAGAGAACAGTTACCAACGTAAGTCATGATGCAAAAGATTCAGCCGTGAAAATGTCCGATGACCTCAAAACAAGTGAAGTCGAGACAGTAAGAAGTTCCGAGAAAAGTGTTACCAGTATCAGTAAAGATGTCAGAGACTCTACCGTGGAAATAGCAGAAGATACCAAAGATTCTGTCACCAATGTATCGACTGACCTGAAAGACAGTTCTACTATCGCTACAAAAGATTTCAAAGACAGTGTTGTGGAAGTCTCTCATGACACAAGAGATTCCGTCAAAACAGTTTCCAACGATTCAAGAGATTCCGTCAAAACAATTTCCAATGACACAACAGACTCTGTCAAAACGATTTCTAACGATTCAAGAGACTCTGTCAAAACAGTATCGAATGACACAAGAGACTCAGTGCAAACAATTTCTGACGATGCAACAGATTCGGTCAAAACAGTTTCCAACGACTCAAGAGACTCTGTGAAAACAGTATCCAATGATACAAGAGACTCTGTGAAAACCGTTTCCAATGACACGACAGATTCGGTCAAGACAATCTCTAACGACTCAAGAGATTCCGTCAAGACAGTTTCCAATGATCTTGACGATGCAACGAAAACGATATCAAACGACACAAGTGACTCTGTCAAGACAATCTCCAACGATACCAGTGACTCAGTGAAAACGATCTCCAACGATCTGGACGATACTACTAAGACTGTATCAAACGATTCAAGAGACTCAGTCAAAACCGTATCTGACAATGTAAATGACTCTACCAAGACGATTTCACACGATACAAGTGATGCAGTCAAAGAGGTTTCCAACGATCTGGACGATACGACCAAGACTGTATCAAACGACTCAAGAGACTCAGTCAAGACAGTATCTGACAATGCAAACGACTCTACCAAGACGATTTCACACGACACAAGTGACGCTGTGAAAGATGTAACGGACGACGACGATGATGATAAAAAATAATCATTAATACACTATAATAGTTAGACAAAAGCCGCAGTTATCAAAGTAACTGTGGCTTTTTCTATTTATAGACTTTTGATTATAATAATAAAATCTTATATACTATTATAATCAGAAGTCTAACAAAAAGGAGGCGTATTTCGTGCTTAAAAAAATGTTTCAGGTTGTCGTACTTTTTGCGGCGCTATTGCTGTTTTTCCCCTCTGCTGTTTTTGCCGAAGCGGATGTTTCATCTGCCACTCAGGCACCCTCTTCGCATCTTGCCCATCTATATCATGTAAAAGGCAAAGATGTAGAAGCCAAACTTGACGCTTTTACTACTGAAAAGATGAATACGATCGGCTATGAGCTGACCGATGCCCATAAGCGGATCAATGATGTCTTTAAAAAACTTTACGGTTCCACACAGCTCGATATCCTGAGCTTCCTCCCTGTTATCGACGATACTGTTGTGAAGCCTCTGTTAAATACCGATCCTCGTCTGGCAGGGTTCAATCCTTTTAATTTGTTAATTTATAAAAAGATGGGGGAAGAGGAGTATCATATCGGGCATCTGACAGCAAATGCGATTCTGGATATCGTCGGTATCACAGATCCAGCTGTGAGAGATGCTTATACCAAGTCTCTTGCATCACTTGATAAAATGCTTGATGAAACATTTGGTAAAGAGAATAGCTATTATCTCGACTATAAACAACTTCCGAAAAAGCGTATGATGCAGTTTGTATTGAAATTTGACAGACCGAAGGATCTGGCTGATTTTCTCGATGCGTTTCAGGAAAAATTTGAGGATCTTTTTGCGGATCATGACTATGTGATAGCCGGTTTTCATGATTTCAGAGGCGAAGAGGATAATGGGGTGCTTGCAGCAAAATATGATGCATTCTGGGCTTATTCGATGTGTCATATGAAGTATTCCGCTACCGTGTTTGACGGTAAAGGTGCGCGTCCCGAAGCGGGTCTGTTCGCTCCTTGTGTGATGTATATGTATATCCCAAAAGGCTCGGACAAACTGATGATCGGTATGCCGCGGGTGGAAAATGTAAAATATGCACTTGAGATCAATGATAAAACACGTGCAGATATTATCGATAAAATCGATCATGAGATAGTACAGCTCATGGTATCCGAGCTTGGTGTGCAAAATAGTGAAAAGAGCGATGCCGCTGTTGCGGGTGTTGCCGAAAAAGCACCGAAACAGAATGGACTTTCTGTTCCATCGATACCCAAAAAGGTTCAGGCACCAGTTGTAAAAGTAGAAAAGGTCGCGGAAGAGGTCGCTCAAAAGAGTGAAAGTAGAGCACAAACAAGTGAAAAAATTGATTATAAAGAGGGATACAGAATCGTACTGCCGACACCTCCGACACCTGTCAATGCGCTTAAAGTGATTACCGTAGGCGGATCGGATATCACATACAAGGCGAGTAACGAGACAGATCCAATAGACCATAAAATCATTTTCAGTGAACGCAGACCTCCTGATACAGGTGAAGAGAACAGTGCAGCCAAAGAAGCCGGTGATGACGAAACGATGCCGGGATTGCCGCAAAACGGTAAAGTCAGTGCTTATCTGCGTGCTCCGTACAGAAGCGTTGAAGGGGTAAAGCATCAGCTGACACAAGCCGGTTTTAAAGTGCTCGGTGTGTTTCCCGTAGATAAAAAGGGCAATTTACAAACGATCACTTTTACAGATGATGATCTGCTCGCGATGGCGCGAAAGAACAACAGCGCCTTTGTCGGCGTCATGCGTCTGCTGGTCGATCATCAGAACAATCAGATATCTGTCACCAATCCTCTCTATTTCGCCAAAGCCTTTATGGGGGAAGCGTATGATGAAAAAAGAGCGCGTAAA
Source organism: Sulfurospirillum sp. (assembly GCA_003978455.1). Lineage (GTDB taxonomy): Bacteria > Campylobacterota > Campylobacteria > Campylobacterales > QNZT01 > QNZT01. Next base: position 679 of record QNZT01000019.1, on the reverse strand, counting down.
GTTCTTCAGAAACTGAACAGTACGTTTAAAGGTTTGAAAAACTCCAAAGACAGGCTGAAATACACCCTGCTGCCGAAGTACCGTTTTATGGCAGGGATGCCGTTCTACAAAGATATGGTTACAGTGGCAAAAGCAGAGAGCTCTGTCGCGCTTCTGCAAAAGCTGAAAACAAAAAACGGTGGAAAAATGTTGCAATTTGTACAACAGATTGGTCCGGAGAGTTATCTGACCGGTGTCAAACTGGGCAACAGAACTTCCAAGTTTGTCAAAAAAATCGGAACCAATAACGCTTCACTTTTGCCCTATCCTATATGGATCGATAAAGGTGTCGCAAAGATTCTGGAACCGAAATATTACATAGCGATCAATTATCCGATGTTGAAAATGTCTAACTTCATGAAGATCGCGACGGTACCGGACGCGATTCATAACGACTGCGAAGAACTCTTCAGATAAAATCTCTCAAAGGTATGCGGAAGGAAAATACCGCATGCCTTATCACATAAACAAATCTTATAATATTTCCTTCAGATGTTATCTGCTATAATATAACTTATATTTATAGCTATAAAGGAGAAATATGAAGACTATAAGTAGGATTACAAAGGTAGCAGGTTTGTCGTTGCTGACAGCGACTACACTTTTTGCAACAAACGGTGACAACATGATCGGTGTGGGC
>QNZT01000054.1 GCA_003978455.1 Sulfurospirillum sp. | reverse complement strand
CGAATCTACCGCCTCGGCAGTTATCGCGATAGTCGAGGTGAGATGTCTCAGCCTCTCATCCAGCAAGACTTTATTCAAACGACCGACGACCATCACCATCGGAATATATTTCATATTTCGGGTACTGCAACGGTCATCGAGAATAATGATACGCACATCATCTTCACGTACACTTTGGACAATCTCCCCTACCAGTCTTTCGAGAGAACCTTTCAGATCACGCTCAAAAAGCGTGGAAAAAGTTCTGTTTTTATACTCTTTGCGATAGCGGGGATGGTTTTCGTCACCGAACGAGAGCAGTACATTGTACTTCTCTTCCATCAATATCGGAGAGATCGCTTTCAGACGAATCGCATGATCGGGATCTTCGGAGAGGATATTGCGTATCTCACCAAAACCGGTATTGAGGCTCATGACCACTTTTTCGCGGATCGGATCGATAGGAGGATTGGTGACCTGTGCAAACTTCTGCTTGAAAAAATCACTGAAACTTCTCTGTCTGTTGCTGAACGCCGCCAGCGGTGTATCGTCTCCCATCGCTCCGGTATTCTCTTTACCGTCTTTCATCATCGGTTCGATCACCATTTCGATGATCTCCTGCGTGATATTCGCCAGACGCTGTTTTTTGGTCAATCCATCGATCTCGTAGCAACGCGTTTCGTTGAACGGCAGCTCGACAAACTCCTGCAGATAGGTCATATTTTGGTTGAGCCAGTCGGCATAGGAGTTGGTAGACTTGAGGTAGTTGTCGATCTCGTCGGATTTCAATATCTTTCCAAACTTCAGATCGACACCGATCATCTCACCGCTCTGGAGTCTTCCTCTTTCGATGATCAAATCTTCCCCGACATCCAGCACACCGTACTCACTGGTGATGATGATGCGATCATCTCTGGTAATGACATATTTTGCCGGACGCAGACCGTTTCTGTCCAAAACACATCCGATATAACGACCATCTGTCAAACTCACGGCTGCCGGACCGTCCCACGCTTCAAAACAGGTACTCATATACTCGTAAAAGGCTCTCAGATGAGAGTCCATATGCGGTGCATTTTGCCATGGCGGCGGAATCAATGCCCGTGCCGCCTTGAAGAAATCCATCCCGTTAGCGATGAGGAATTCAAACATATTGTCCAGACTCGCACTGTCACTTTGATCCGCTTTGGTGATCGGCAGCAGTTTATCCAACTCTCTTTTGGAAAATACAGGGCTCTCTATCCACTCACTTTTGGCAACGGCGTTGAACCTGTTGGCAGATATGGAGTTGATCTCACCATTGTGCGCAATGGATCGGAAAGGTTGCGCCAAACGCCACTGGGGGAGTGTGTTGGTCGAAAAACGCTGGTGAAAAAGCGCAAAACCCACTTTAAAGTCAGGATCTGTCAAATCTGTATAAAATTCACGGATATGGGTTGGCATCACCAACCCTTTGTATGAGATCACCGTCGAAGAGAGCGAAGGTATATAAAAATCCTCCTCCTCTTTCAATGCAGCCTCGAGTTCACGTCTTGTCAGATAGAGCAGTGCATCAAACCGCTTACGGGCTATGATCGAGTTGGGGGCGAGAAAGACCTGTGTGATCTCCGGCAAAGTTGCCAACGCCTGCTCTCCGAGCGCATCGGTGTTGACCGGGACTTTACGAAAAAGCAGAACACGGATATCGTTATTTGCACAGATCTCTTCAATCTTCTCTTTCTGTGCATCGTTTTGTAAAAAGAGCATACCGACACCAAACTGCTTTGGCAAGTCGACGCCGTGCTCTTTAGCCACCTTCTTCATGAATTCACGGGGCATACCAAACAAGAGACCGCTGCCGTCACCGCTCTTTCCATCCGCAGCGATCGCACCGCGGTGCATCATACGCTCAAGTGAAGTAATCGCATCTTCGACATTTTGATGTGAAGGAACGTTGTATATATTTGCAAGCAGTCCAAAACCGCAGTTGTCTTTAAAGCTTCTGAGTAAATCCATAAACAACCTTTAATAAAAAGTTGCTTATTATAGCTGAATCGTGGTAAAATTCAGTTTAATTTATGCCAGGGATCCCTATGCAAGGCTATATACTCAACATCGTCAAGGTTAAGGAAGAGGACTTGATCGTCACACTCTTAACACAAAAAAAGTTAAAAACACTTTACAGATTTTACGGTGCACGCCATGCCAATATTCATCTGGGATACAAAATAGATTTTGAAGCGCATTTGAGCCAGAAATCCACCATCGGCATGCTGCGCAATGTGCTTCATCTGAGTGTTCCCTGGATACTCGATATCGAAAAGTTTTACCTCTGGCAGCAGTTTATCAAACTGCTCTACCGACATCTTCGCGATATTGAAGATGTTGATCAATTTTACTTCGACCTGCTCGATGAGATCAGTCTCAGATTTGCAAAACAAAATCCCAAACGCTGTCTGGTCGAATCCTACATCAAACTTCTGCTTCATGAAGGTCGCCTGCACAGTGACCTGACCTGTTTTATCTGCGAATCAGAGATAAGAGATGATTTGATTTTAACGAGAGGTTTTTTACCTGCACACAAGCGCTGTCTTTTTGGACAGATCGTGAACAAAACAAAGATAGAAACGCTCTTCACTCAGGGAAGCACCCTCTTTCTTGAAGATGCGGAAGTAGACTATTTATGGAGTATCATCGAAGAGGGATTATAGCTTTTTGCGGAGTTTTTCGAGAAACAGGTCAAACGCTTCGAGTCGATAACTCCCCTCACGCTGTTTTTGACCCCACATCGGTTCCGGGAAAAAAGAGTCATCATGAAAGCGTGCCATCACATGAAAATGGACATGCGGAACATAGTTTCCAAAAGAGGCAATATTGATTTTGTCGGGATGGTAAAAAGAGAGCATCTCTTTTTCGACGATATCCAGCAGACGCCAGATCTCTCTTTTTGTTTCCTGCGGAACTTCGGAGAACTCTTTATAAGGCTTTTGCGTAAAGATTTTCAGCCAGGGAATCTCACTCTCTTCAATCTCTATGAAAACAGAATCGTTTTCATATATCTTCATGAATCTTTCTGGTTAAAATAGACCAGTGCACTTCCCCATGTCAAACCGCCCCCGAATGTATCCAGAAGCATCAGATCACCCTGTTTCAATTTTCCCGATTCATACCAGTCGTTGATCGCCATCGGAATAGACGCGGCAGAGGTATTACCGTATTTTGCCACCGTAAGCACAATCTTCTCTTGCGGAAATTTCAGTTTTCGCCCTACTGCATCAATAATACGGAAATTTGCCTGATGGGGAATAAAATAGTCAACATCCGTACTTGTCATGTCATTTTTCTGCAAGATACGTGTTACATCTTTGGTGAGTGTATTGACAGCGAGTTTAAAAGTTTCGTTGCCTTTCATCTTCAAAAACTGTAAATGTTCATCGATCACTTTTTGCGAACAGGGATTTTGACTTCCGCCGCCCGGTGTAATCAAAAAGTCCTGATACGCGCCGTCTGAAGATGTGTGGATATCGAGTACCGACTCTTCAAGCAACTCTGAAGCTCCGATCACTGCCGCTCCGGCACCGTCTCCGAAGAGTACACAAGTCGTCCTGTCCGTATAATCTACAATCGCGCTCAACTTCTCCGCACCGATAATCAGGACATTTTTTTTCAGACCCGATTCGATAAACGCTTTAGCGATGTTGAGTGCATAGACAAAACCGCTGCATGCCGCAGAGATATCAAATGCCGTCACATATTTGATGCCGAGTTTATCCGCCACCACGCACGCAGTAGAAGGCATACAGAAAAAATCCGGTGTGATCGTCGCACAGATGATGGCATCGATCTCCTCTTTTGCAAGACCGCTTCGCGCTATGGCTTTCTCAGCCGCTTTGTATGCCAGATCGCTTGTCGATTCATCTTCATCTGCGATAAAACGGTTTTCTATTCCCGTGCGCTGCTTGATCCATTCGTCGTTGGTATCAACGATCTCTTCAAGATCTTTGTTTGTCAATCGCTTTTGAGGAACATACGCGCCTATAGATTTGAACGAAGCATACACGGGAAATCCTTTTTTTAACTCTCAGTGTTATATAAAGCCAGATTTTTGATGATATCCTCATTGATATCCGATTCGGCAAATGCAAGCGCCTGGTAAATCGCATTTTTGATCGCGATATGGTTACTTTTGCCATGACAGATGATCGTCGGTTTTTTGACACCAATCAGCGGTGCCCCACCATACTCGGCATAGTCGATCTGCTTTTTAAGCAATTTAAATACACGACGCATAAGAAGTGCACCGGTCAGGGCACGCGGTGAACGTTTGATATTCATCTTGATCAGTTTCGTGATAGAGGTTGCCACGCCTTCACCGGTTTTCAGCAAAATATTTCCGATAAATCCGTCGCAGACAACCACATCTACACTGTTGTTGAAGATGTCGTTTCCCTCTACATTGCCGATGAAAGCATCCATCTTTTTCAATAGCGGGAAAGTCGCTTTGGTCACTTCGTTGCCTTTGGACTCTTCTTCGCCGTTGGAGAGCAACCCTACTCTGGGATTTTCCACTTTCAGCACATCTTTGGCGTACGCTTCACCGAGGACAGCAAACTGAAAAAGGTGTTCCGGTTTACAATCTGTATTTGCACCGACATCGAGTACAAGTGTTTTGCCTCCCGTCTCGGTAGGCATCAGTGTTGCGATA
>QNZT01000136.1 GCA_003978455.1 Sulfurospirillum sp. | reverse complement strand
GCTCTGACGCAGCATCGGTTTAGCACTGCTCCAGGTAGCGTCGATGAGCAGGATGACCAGCTGCCTCTCTTTGGCGGGGAGCGGCACTTCATGAAGTGGGATACTCTTTTCATCGGGATAGAGGATAAAACAGCTGTTTTTCTGATCGTCAAGGATGGCATTGAGCCTGCTGTGATGCGTGAAATCGACACCGCAAAAGAGTTCAGAGGAGGGGAGGGAGAGGTGTGTGAGGCGACCGGTATTGTTTTTGATACGTTTATACTCTTTGGGATGGATCAGAATAACAAACTTTGTGCGAGTATCCACAGGGACGATACTGCGACAAAGACAAAGGTTTGCGGGACGGTTGCATCGGTAGCACATCTGACGAAATTTCATGAAGCTATTATAGTAAAATAGGTTATAATCTTCAAAACGGATCGACAGGAGGTTTTATGATCATCACCAATATAGAGTATATCCCGGGCAAAGAGATCACTGAGCATTTCGGTGTGGTGTCTGGTTCGACGGTGCGTGCGAAGCACGTGGGACGCGATATCGCCGCGAGTCTGAAAAATATTTTCGGCGGGGAGTTGAAGGGGTACACGGAACTGTTGTCGGAGTCGAGGGATGAAGCGATAGATCGTATGAAGGAGCAGGCGAAGTCACTCGGTGCCAATGCCATCCTCAACGTCCGTTTCTCTACTTCATCGGTTGCAGCCGGTGCGGCGGAGCTCTATGTCTACGGTACGGCGGTGAAGGTGGTTTAGATGCTTGAAAATCTGATACTCTTTCTGGTGCTGCTGGTTGTGGGATATACCTCCGGTACGATCATCGAAAAGCGCCACTTCAAAAAGATCCGGGAGCGGGAAGCGTCGCTGGTTTCGCTGCCGGTGATTATGCTCAAAAGACCGCTTCATGAAGCGCAGATCAAAGAGAGCAGACTGGTCAACGGTTCGGTGGTGATTTCGATCGACTACTTTAAAAAATTTACCGCATCGCTGATGAACTTCTTCGGGGGCAGGGTCACGACGTATGAGACGCTGCTGGATCGTGCGAGACGTGAAGCGATACTGCGCATGAAAGAGAGTGCCGGGGATGCGGCGGAGATCGTCAATGTCCGCATCGAGACCAGTGCCATCACCAAAAACGCATCGCAAAATATCGGTGCCGTGGAAGTGCTGGCGTACGGAACGGCGATCTACCGATGAAATATACGCCGAAACTCCCCGACGATAGTGTCAACAATCCGAAAGAGAACCTTTTTGTCACCGCACTGAAACTGATGGCATCACTGGCGGTGGTCGTGACTGTCGTCTATGTGAGTATGCTGTTTGCCGTGGACTATACGGTCGAACATCTCTCTCCTGAAAACGAGAAAAAGCTGATGGCGTATGCGCGGGTTGATTTTGACATGAACAGTACCGTGCACAGCCCGTATCTGCAAAAAGTGACTGACAAACTTGCCCGCTGTGCCAGACTTCCCTACAGTGTGAAAACCTACATACTCGAAGAGGATGGGATCAACGCTTTTGCTCTCCCCGGCGGAAAGATCATGGTCACTCAGGGGATGCTCAGGCGGATCAGAAATGAAAATGAACTGGCATCGGTGATCGGTCATGAACTGGGGCACTTCAAACACCGCGACCATCTCAAAGGACTGGGAAAATCACTGGTGCTGGGTGTACTTTCCATGCTGGTGGCAGACAACTACGGTAGCGCATTTACAACGACGCTTCGGGTAACCGATGCGAAGTACTCCCAGTCACAGGAGCTTGCCGCCGATCTGTTCGGTATCGATATGATGGCATGTGCCTATGGTAATGTCAAAGATGCGGAGACGCTTTTTGCGAGGATGGATAAAGGGGAGAGCTGGAAATATTTTCTGGCGTCACATCCCGGATTTCATGAACGGGTGGAGAAGATGCGTAGATATATTGAAAAAAAGGGCTACAGTCGCGAAGGGGAAGTGATCCCCCTCAACAAAGAGCTTACGCACAGATAGATGATGCAATCGGCAACGGGTTACCGTATATGCTCTGTTGCGTGCTGTTTCTGTTTCGCGTAGAGTTCAAGATCCTCTTCTGTCAGATCGAGATTGTAACAAACAGCACCGCATAACAGCAATTTGTACTTTTGCGGATCTTCCTTTTTCAGTGCAGATATCTCTTCTGTACGCTTGCCTAGCATGTGAGCCAGTTCCTGATCAGTCATATGTGTCATCAACACTCCTTCTATTTTTTGCGGATATGACTTATTGTAATCAAAATCCGATAAAAGAAAAAAGTAGTATCAAGATTAAAGAGAGGATGACAAGCGTTTTTAATCTACAACAGACAAGTGCCAGACGATCTCTTTGCTGACTTTTTCAGCTATTTTTTTTGATGAAAGTCAGGTAGTGTGTATCATCCTCTTCGAGTGCATAGACATCATGCCCCTGTTTTTTAAATGTGTCGATCAACGGGGAGGGGAGAAAGTCGCTTTTGATGACCAGCACGTCGCCGTTTTTCATCGACTTGAGTGCGATGGTCACTTCTGCCAGCGGGTTTTTCTGCTCTGCCAGAAGCCGTCCTGCATCGATCTCTGCAACAGGTTCCTCTTTTATCCATTTGGGTGTAGCGGTGAACTTCTCTTCCATGGTGATGCCTCCTTTTAGTGGTGGTTGACCGACTGCCTGACGCAGTATATTGACAAACTCTGTGACTTCATAACCGCCTATTTTCGCGACTTGTGCCAGAGTGGCTATTTTCGCGACTGTTCTGCGCAGGATGGGGTTTTTAAGCTTTCTGTATTTTGGATTGAGATTGATCAGGAAAAGCTCCAGTTCCGGATAGTTGCGCAACAGTGTGTCGATTTTTGTTTGCGGTGTGATCTCCATAAATGCCTTTATTTTTCTTTTATGTTCATTATAAGAAAATATTGAAGGAAAGAGTTTGATATAGGTCAAGTAGCGCTGCTTTTGTAACTTTTGAGAGGAAGTAAGATATAATTTTCTTTCGTTTGAAAATGATCAAAAACCGGGAAGGAGGTTCTTCATGTTAAAAGGTTGCAAACACTACTTTACAATGTTCGGTATGATGTTTAGTGCGATCAACAGCAATTTGCTGAAATTTTTCACGCAAATCGACGCGCAGCGGCAAAAAAGCATACCCATCACTGTAAAACAGCACTATATCACACTGCATCACAATGTACAAAAAAATCAAACATATCAAGGATAAAACTATGCAAAAAATCAAACTCTCACTCTTACTCACCGCGTTGCTTGCGACAGTATCCAATGCTTCGGATGTCACACTTCAGGACATCATCGTCACCACTGCGACCAAGTCACCCAAATCACTGCAAACCGTTACCGAAAATGTCGATGTGATCACCGCTCAGGATATCGAAGAGCGTGGTTTTCAGACACTCGGAGAGCTCCTTCGGACACGACCCGGTATCCAGATGAGCCGAAACGGCGGGCTGGGCAAAACGACTTCTCTTTATCTGCGGGGGATGGACTCCAAAAGGACACTGGTACTGATCGACGGCGTGCGCTATAACGATCCTACATCTATCTCCGGAGCGCAGTATGAACATCTGCTGCTGGACGATGTGGCACGTGTCGAGGTTGTCAAAGGACCGCAGTCGGGTGTCTGGGGCGCCGATGCCACTGCCGGTGTGATCAACATCATCACCAAAAAAGCGGCGAAAAAGGGGCTCAGCGCCACACTGGGGGCAGAATACGGAAGCTACAATACCCAAAAGTACAGCTTCAACAGCGCCTATAAAGCAGAGAAGTTTGATATCACACTCAATCTGGAGCGGCTCGATACAGACGGCTTTTCCGCCAAAGTACCGCAGGGACAGGATGTGGATAAGTTTGAAGATGACGGCTACACCAACAACACCGCCGATATCACGCTGGGGCTGAATCTCACCGAAAAAGACAGAATCGAAACTTTTTACAACTATATCGATGCAGACAGCGACTACGACGGCTACAACAGCGATCCGGTCAAAGCGGCAAATGACGCAACCTCTTCGGTATCATCGAAAGAGCAGTTTTACGGTGTGCGCTATCTGCGCTCCGAAGCCAAAGCGCACTATACACTCTATGCCAACCGTTCCAAATTTGAACGCAAATATGCGACCGGTTTTTCCAAAAACTTTGACGGTACGGTAGATGAAGCCGGTTTCAACGCGACTGTGGACTACATGAAAGAGGGCTCACTGACTGCGGGTATCGATACGAAAAAGTTCAAACATGAAAACAAGATCGACAACGACTACACCAACAGCGGTATCTTCCTCACCAATGCCAATACCTTCGATGCCGCCAGTGCAGGAAAAACGATCTTCAGCCAGTCACTGCGCTATGATAAATTCAATAAATTCGACAACAGGTTTACCTATAAGATAGGGTTGAAACATATTCATGAACATATTCCCGGACTTTGGACATCTCTCAACTATGCCACCGGCTATAACGTACCGACACTCTATCAGCTCTACGACGGTTTCGCGGGCAATGACAAACTCAACCCCGAAAAGAGCAAAGGTTTTGATGTTACAGCCAACTACAAAGGGTTCGGTGTGACCTATTTTCAGAGCAAAGTGGAAGACCTGATCGACTATGTGACGACGGACTTTACAACCTTTGCAGGGGAGTATCAGAACCTTGCGGGTGAGAGTACATTTAAAGGTGTGGAAGTCAACTATGAAAATACACTGGATGCGATCGACCTCGCCTGGAACCTCAACTACACCTATCTCAAAACCGAAGACAACCGCGGTAAAGAGCTCCCAAGACGCGCCAAAAACACGG
>QNZT01000091.1 GCA_003978455.1 Sulfurospirillum sp. | reverse complement strand
TGAAGTCTGTCACTTTTCCGCCATGCTCTTTGGCAAATGCTTCTGCAGCTGCTTTATCGGCAAATGCATATTTGCTGACTCTGCTCATCGTGCCCCTGACATCGCTTCCGACAACATATGTCGCTTTTTCAACTGGGATAAACCGCAGAGTTTCCACATCCACTACCCTGATATTTTTCATATTTCTATGGTTTATCTCCCTGTCGGTAACCAGACAGTGTATGGAACAATACTGTTTTACTTTTCCATCGACTTCGGCTGCATGATTGGTTTTGTAAAACATCGGCAGGTTCATACCACATACAGAACAAGCCGTCTTTTGTGCACCTTTTTGCAAAATCACCGCTCTTTGAGGGGAAACACTCTGGAACATCTGCCGCATCAATTTATGTTTCGGCATCGGGTAGTTTGCCGACTGGGTTGCGGAACAACCGCCTGAAATAAACAACGCATAAAAAAGCACAGCAAAAACTGTAAACTTCATGAGAATCCTTTTTGCAATAGTTTATGCAAATTGTACAGAAGGTTTGTTAATTTATCGTTAAGCGCTTAGTTCACTTTTGCGGCTTAACCTTCTGCCCGAAAATCACATTCCACGCCGCTTTGCCGGCATCTTTCGCATCTGACTGTACGCGAATCTCCACCTCTCCGAGCTTGTTCGGACGCATACAGACAAAGACATTGTCTTCGGGGTAAAATTTCACTTTGGATTTGATCAGTGTCCCGGCAACGATCGAAACCGGTTTAAAGACTTTCCACCCCATAGAAAGTGCTATTTTTCTAAGGTGCTGGGCATCTTCAAAGATATGCCCCTCTGCCTTGAAACACTCCATCTCCCCTGCAAAAAGTGCAGACACCAGCAGCATCGGTATAAACAGTGTAAAAACGACCTTTTTCATGAAGCTCCTTTCAGAGGCTTTTTACCTAATTATACCACATTGCAAAACTTGAGCCGAACAGATTTGATAAACCCGTAAACGGTACACTCTTTACACCGCCCTTTTTGCGTAAAACTCCCGTTTATACGCCTGAAACTCCCCTTTTAAAATCGCTTCTCTCACCTCTCTCATAAGCGTCAAGTAGTAGTGCAGGTTGTGCAGTGAAGCAAGCCTGAAATAGGTCAGTTCTTTGGCTCTGAAGAGGTGGTTCAGATAGCCTCTGGAGTAGTTTTTGCAGGTGTGACATGAACAGGCACTGTCTATGGGGTCTTCACTCAGTTTGTGTTTTGCGCCTTTGATATTTATTTTGCCGAATGTCGTAAAAAGTGTGCCGTTTCTGGCATTTCTCGTCGGCATGACACAGTCGAACATATCCACACCCCGTTCGATATTTTCGATCAGATCCTCCGGCGTACCGACTCCCATCAGATAGCGCGGTTTCTCTGTCGGAAGGAAAGGAACGGTATATGCCACGGTATCGTACATATCGGCATTGGCTTCACCGACACTAAGCCCTCCGATGGCGAAACCGTCAAAATCGAACTCCGTCAGCTGTGTCGCTGAGAGTTTGCGAAACTCCTTGTCGATACCGCCCTGCACGATGGCGAAGATATTTTGATCGACACCGATGCCCTCCTGCTGTTTTTGGCGATGATACCCGATAGACGCCCTCGCCCAGTTGGTTGTGCGCTCTATGGAGAGTTTGATCCGCTCTTTTTCCGCCGGAAGTGCGATCAGATCATCCAGAATCATCATGATATCGCTGCCCAGATTGTACTGGATGTCGAGTACTTTTTCAGGGGTAAAATAGTGCGAAGAGCCGTCTATATGGCTCTTGAAATGGATACCGTTTTCATCCGCCCTGGAGATATCGGAAAGAGAAAATGCCTGAAACCCGCCGCTGTCAGTCAGAAAACTTTTGGGATAGTTGGCAAACTTATGAAGTCCGCCGAAGTGCCCGACCGTCTCATCTCCCGGACGCAGATAGAGATGGTAAGTGTTAGCGAGGATGATATCGGTCTGCAGAAGTTCCAACATATCGTAACTGTCAAGTGCTTTGACGGTTCCCACCGTTCCAACCGGCATGAAAACAGGTGTCACGATGGTACTATGTGCAGTCCGGATAGTACACGCCCTGGCAGCGCCGTCGGTTTTGTCTATTGTAAATTGCATTGACTTTCCTGTAGCTTTTGTCAGATTATAGTATACCTTGTGTTAAAAGGTTAAAACCGAATCTCCCTGACAAACGAAATTTAAGGGTAATTAAAGCGATTTCTTGACCTGTATCAAACATAAACACCCTTTATAAATAGTATAATACATTCCGTAGTAGGTAAATTTATAAAGGAGGTATTACGATGAAGTCAATCGTAAAAAAGTTGTCACTGATTGCAATCAGTACGATGGTCGGTGTGACGTTTAGTAATGCTGCAACAGAACTTGACAAGATCATGAAAGAGAGAGGGCTCTCTCAGGAAGATCTTCTTGCAGCAGCAAAAACATATACACCGAGCGGTGGAAGAGACAAATATATCGTTTTCAGTTCAGGCGGACAGTCCGGACAGATCATGGTATATGGTGTTCCTTCTATGAGAATTTTAAAATATATCGGTGTATTTACACCGGAACCATGGCAGGGTTGGGGTTTTGACGATGACACCAAAAAAGTTCTCGCTCAGGGTAATATCCGCGGTAAAGAGATCACCTGGGGTGATACACACCACCCGGCTATTTCAGAGACTGACGGTAAATATGACGGTAAATGGCTTGTTATCAATGACAAAGCCAATCCCAGACTGGCCGTCATCGACCTGAGTGACTTCGTAACCAAGCAGATCGTTGTCAACCCGGTTTTCAAATCTGAGCACGGTGGGTCGTTTTTCACACCAAATTCAGAATATATCCTCGAAGCGTGCCAATACGCAGCGCCGTTTGACAACAACTACCATCCGATCGAAGAGTACAAAGAGACATATCGCGGTGGTGTAACTGTCTGGAAATTTGACCATGAAAAAGGAAAAATTATAACAGATAAATCTTTCGTGATTGAGATGCCGCCATATATGCAAGATCTTTCCGACGCGGGTAAAGAGGCATGTTACGGCTGGGGCTTTACAAACTCTTTCAACTCCGAGATGTACACCGGCGGTATCGAAAAGGGTATGCCACCATTTGAAGCGGGTATGAGCCGTAACGATACTGACTTTCTCCATGTGTACAACTGGAAAAAACTGGCGGAACTTGCAAAAGATGACAAAAATGTCAAAATCATCAACGGCGCCAGAGTTATACCTATCGATGTGGCGGTTAAGAATGATGCACTTTTCTTGATCCCTGAACCAAAATCTCCGCACGGTGTCGATGTTTCGCCTGACGGTAAATATATCGTTGTCTGCGGTAAACTGGACACGCACGCAACTGTTTACAGCTGGGATAAAATCCAAAAGCTGATCAAAAACAAAGACTATGCAGGTAAAGATCCGTACGGTATTCCTATCCTCGATCTGAAAAAAGCGGCACACTGTCAGGCAGAGTTGGGTCTTGGGCCACTGCATAACCAGTATGGACCAAAATGGAAAACTGATGGCGAGATTTATACATCACTTTATGTTGACAGTCAAGTTGTAAGATGGAATTATCTGACTTGTAAAGTCACAGACAGACAAAATGTCAACTACAACATCGGTCACCTTTGCGGTATGGAAGGTAAAACAGAAGATCCTCAGGGTGAGTATATCATCGCGCTGAACAAACTCGCGATCGACCGATTTAACGAGATCGGACCTCTGCATCCGCAAAACCACCAGTTGATCGATATCTCCGGTAAAAAAATGCAACTGCTCTACGATATGCCGGTACCTCTTGGTGAACCACACCAGGCAGTCGCTATCCGTGCAAGCAAACTGCATACACATGTACGCTATAAAATGGGTACCAATGCATTTACAGGCGAAATTCATGAAGGTAAAACACTTGCAGGTCAGGAGAAAATCGTCAGAAAAGGCAACCATGTCTATGTATATGGTACGGTTGTCAGATCACACATCAATCCTGAACACGTAACTGTCAACAAAGGTGATACTGTCACATTCTATCTGACCAATCTCGAAAGAGCGGAAGATGAGACACACGGTTTCACAGTCGATGACTACAATGTCCACACATCACTCGAACCGGGTAAAACAGTTGCCGTCACATTCAAGGCTGATAACGAAGGTGTTTTCCCATACTACTGTACAGAGTTCTGTTCAGCACTCCACCTGGAGATGATGGGTTACCTGCTAGTCAAAGATCCAAACAAAAAATATACATCAGCGGCAAAACTCAAAATGGCAAAAATGTCTCCTGAGCAACTCAAAGCAGAGTATGACAAAACAGTCGCAACCAACAAAGCGACAGATGCAGTCATCCAGAGTGTTGTGAAGTTCCTCAAAGACAACCACTATGAGAGATATCCAACAGTCAAGGCACTGGTTGAAGATGCACTGGATCAGTACGGCAAAATTCCTGAGCAGAAGAAAAAAGCAGACGAGGCAGTCAAAGCAGGCGATCTCGAAAAAGCGATTCTGTTTGAAAATATGATCTGGCAGTATATGGTTAAAACGGCCGATGTCGGTATCCGTGCGAAAGACCTGCTGGTCAAGAAAATCGCAACACCTATGAGTGAAGCAGCCCAAAGAGGTCATGCAGCGTATCTTGAAGGCGGTTGTAACGGTTGTCACGTCATCGGTAAAGTCAGTTCCGGTCCGGATCTGGTCGGTGTACTCAGCAGACACGAAAACGGTGAGAAGTGGGTCAAACAGTGGATCATGCATCCTGAAAAAATGTATGACAATCCATACATCAAATCTATGACCAACTAC
>QNZT01000125.1 GCA_003978455.1 Sulfurospirillum sp. | reverse complement strand
ACCATGCACCGCTGGTGGGAATAGTTAAGCTCTCCGGTTCCCGGAAGTGAGTGCTTCAGCCTCACCCCTGTACTTACAGTAACACTGTAGCTTCGCTATTTTTGTGAGGCTGAAGCATTTGCCTCCGTAGGGTCGAAATCAATCAAAATAGTGTGAAATCCAGATTTTAAATCTGAGAGAGGGTGATGTGGTGTAACCGACATCGGTGAAGGTGTTGGTGCCTTTGCTGTTAAAAATAAATGTGGTGGGAAAAGTATCGACACCGAATTTGCGGGCGATGGCACCGTCGGCATCGTTGACGACGGGGAAGTGCAGGTCGTGTGTTTTCATGAAGTGTTTCAGATCTTCGTCGCTGCCGCTGTTGACTGCTATGGCAACTACTTCATGATCTTTGGAAAGATCGCTGATCACCGGTGAGCTCATCTTGCAGACGGGGCACCAGCTTCCCCAGAAGTAAACTACCAGCGGTTTGCCGCTGTAGCTTTGCAGGGATTTGTGCGTGCCTTCCAACATGGTGACGTTGAGGTCGGGCAGGTTTTTGTCAGCCAGCTCCGGTTTACGGATGTAACTGACTACATTGGCGACGATGACGATCATAACAATCAGTTTGAGTGCTTCGATGAGGATATTTTTGGGAGAAAATTTCTGTTTCATCAGCCTGCCTTGAAGCTCTCTTTGGTTTTACAGAGATCTGTCATGAAACACTCGGTGTCGCATTTGGGGTTTTTGGCGGTGCAGATGTAGCGACCGAAGAGAACCATCGCCTGATGGAGGATGTAGAGGTTGTCCTTGAATGCTTTGACGAGGTCTTCTTCTGTCTTTTTGACGGTTTTCGCGTCGCTGAGTCCCAGACGGTGGGCGACACGAAAGACGTGGGTATCGACTGCCATCAGGTTGGCGTGTGTGTACTCTATCATGACGACGTGGGCGGTTTTCTGTCCCACACCCGCCAGTTTGACCAGCTCTTTCTCATCCAGCGGAATCTCTCCGTCGTAGTTCTCCATGACACTTTTTGCCATCTTGATGAGGTTTTCGGCTTTGTTGTTGAAAAAGGAGCAGGTTTTGATGAGCTCCTTCACTTCGTCGATGTTCGCTTCCGCCAGCTCTTTGGGAGAGGGATACTTTGCAAAGAGTGCGGGTGTGATGAGATTGACCCGTTTGTCGGTGCATTGTGCGGAGAGCATCACCGAGACCAGCAGTTCGTAGAGGTTCTTGTAGTGCAGCTCTGTTTTTGCATCTCTGTAGCGCTCGATGAAACGTCTCTTGATCTCTTCGATCTCCTCTTTTGTCGCTAAAATCGCCATCTATTTTCCTTTGTAGGCTACGGTTTCCGGTTCGCTGTAGTTGGGTACGTCGTCGTAGCTGAACACGGCATAGTATTTGTCGATCTTGGTGGAGCCGAAGTTGTCGTATGTGTAGTTGTCCGATCCTGCGTAGAGTTTGACACCGTCGTATGGATTTTTCGGCGGATGGAAACGGTTGCGTACGACATATGCACCTTTAAAAGCTTCATCTTTGGGATTTTCCCAGGTGAGTTTGACCATCCCTTTTTCCAGAGAAGTTTTGAGACCGGTGCACGGCGGCGGTGCGAATTTTCGCCTTTTGATATATTTGATGACGAGTTTGACTTCATGATCGCTCTGTTTGTCGTACCAGTCGATGATCTGGTTTTTGGCATCGCTGGCAGCGGTTGCTTTGACGATGAAACTGACAGGTTTGTTCTCTTTGTGAAACTTTTCCAGTTCCAGCTTGCTGAGGGTATCGAAGAGAAAGTAGTGTTTGCTCTTTTTCTTCAGGTCGTCGAGACTCACTTCGTAGCCGATAAACTCGATCTTTTCACGGTTTTTTACATCGTCGTATTCATGGCTCTGTGTGTCGATAAACTCTATGTTGTAGCGGATATCGACCGATGTCTTGGGTCTGTTTTTGTTCTGGATGACGATATATGCGTCTGTGATGACGGTCGTGTCCGGGTCGGGCAGGGTTTCGAGAGAGAAGTCCATATAGCCGTAGATTTTGTTCCCCTCTTTGTCAAATCCGCAGGAGAGTTGGTCTGTGATCGTCTCCTCTTTGGCGATTGTACTGAGGATCGTCGGTTTGATCTCCATCTTGACAGGGGGAAGGGTGTATTGGATATCGAGATGCGGTCGGTAGTGGATACCGCCGCCGAAAGGTCCGTACCCCAGATCGAACTGCATCATCTGTGAGTCACGTCCGAGCGGGAGTTTGGTTGGTCCCTGAAAACGGAAAAGCACTTTTTTGTGGCTGATCTCATGTTGAAGCAGTCTCTTTTCATAGTCGTTGAAGCGCCACTCTCTCCAGATACCCTGTGTCAGTTTTTCAGACGGAATCGTCTCCCCGAGTGTCTGGATGATCTCCGCTTCATGAATCTGCTGAAAATCGCTTAGTTCGCTTACGCTTTGCTGATCGACAAACGAGATCGACCATTCACCGTATTTTTCGATCTTGACATTGACGCGGTTCATAGGGTAGAGGGAGACACTTGCTTCCTGAACGATAGCATTTTCAGGGATATTTGCCAGTGAAAAAGCCATGACACCGTAGCTGATACCTTTGGACTGATTGACCCCGACAAAGATAGAGTTTTTGCCGAAGTGTTCACGGTTCTGCTCCAGTGACTTTTCCGCGACATAGCCGATCTCCGTCGGCGCGGGAAAGATGGTTTTGGAAAATTCGTTGCGCTCCAGCAGTGTCCGGACTTTCAGCTGCGGGGCGAATGGTGAGCTGATATTGCTGATGGGATCGACGGCGCGGATGTAGTAAAAGTACTCCGTGCCGCTTTGCAGTTCGATATCGGTAAATTTGAATTCGGTCGTCGTGGCGATGAGGTTCTCTTCCCGGCAGGCATCTTTGTGCCGGGTGCTGCGGTAGATCTTGTAGAAGGTACCCGGAGTGGTCTGCTGATGCTCCCATGCGAGCGATACGCAGCTGCTGTCAAATGCGGATATGTGGAAGTTTTCTACACGTTTGGGTGCAAACGGCGCATAGTTTTTGGCTTCTGAGAGCGCATAGAGCAGAGCGGGGATGTTTTCATGAATACTCTCGGTCATGTTCTGCATATAGTCGGGGATGTTGCGTGTGCCCACCTCGACGACCGCAGCGATGATCCCTTTGGAGTAGTAGTACTCCCTGCCGCTTCCGCTGATGAGTTTGGTCGGTGGTTTACCGCGGTGGATACCGTACTCCCTGGCTGTCACTTTTTTGATCTCGTAGTTCATATTGGCACACAGTACGTTGAGGTCTGTGCCTTCGATCTCCGCTTCATGATTGAACTTGTGTGCAGGGAAAAAGACATTTCCCTGTGAGTGGTAGTCCAGTGCCATGGTGATGTTTGGGTGTGCATCGACAAAAGCTTTGATGGCTCTGGTTTCCGGTTCCGAAAAGGGTTCCGGACCGCCGTAGACATTGGAAGAGGTATCTTTGATCTTGGTAAATCCGACGCTGAAGTTTCTGTTGAGATCGACACCGTAGGTACCGTCTTTGTTGTTGCGTCTGTTTTTGCGCCAGAAAGAGAAGTGGGTACGGGAGTACTCGAAACCGTCGGGGTTGAGGCACGGCACCATATAGAGTGTATTTTTGGTCATAGCCGCTTTTATTTTCGGATTGTTCTGGTAGTTTTTGAGGATGTATTCTATGAAAGCGACGCCCAGTTCATTGCCGATCCACTCTCTGGCATGGATAGTACCTGTATAGAGCAGTGCCGGTTTGAGGTCGGCGTTTTCGACATCGAGGGTCAGTGTCGCGAGTACGATCTCACGATCTTCCCAGGTTTTGCCGATAGACTGAACGGTAATGAGGTTTGGATAGTTTTTCACACACTCTTTTAGAAAAGAGACCGTTTCATCGTATGATTTATATTGTAACTTCATGATACTCCGTAGATATAAATATAATAGTGGGCGATTATAGCATAAAATGGGTGGATATTTGAAAGTGTCTGGCGGAAACAAATATATTATCTATTTCCGCCGGGAGTATCAGGATATTTGAAAAATTCGTTTAAATTTTTTCCAGCCCTTTTGCAGGCGTTTGAGTGCTTTGTCTTTGATCTGTACAACCTCTCTCAACTTTTTCGGGTCGGTTTCGAGTCTTTGGATCAACTCTTTTTTGCCGATCTCATCCAGCATCTTTTTTGCTTTTTTCTTTCCGACACCTTTGCCTTTTGCCGCAGTGGAGAGGTACTCGAAAAATGCTTCGTCATCGATCTCTTCTACATTGATAGCCGCTTCGTCGCCGTCGGGCATCTCTACCTCCATCGTTTTGATATTTTTGAGGCGGTATCTGTCCTGGAAGTTCCACTTTTCACTCGGCCACTCTTCTCCTTTACGATCTTCGGTGTTGAGCATCGGGTAGAGGCTGTCGAGGGCAAATACCTCTTTTTCACCGTCCACCGTCGCTTTTTTCTTCTTCATGAAGTAGGCACCGTCGAAACTTGGGGTATATCTTCCAAAAGTGATATAGCGCATGGTACGCAGGAGCGAAGAGTCGATTTTCCCCAGCTCTTCCCAGTTATAGAGGGGGATATTCGGTTTTCTGAATCTGCCGTTGCTCACTTTCCACATGATATACTGCCCGATCCAGTCGCGGATGTAGGGAAATGCCGCAAATGCGGTAGCACACTCAAGGATA
Organism: Sulfurospirillum sp.; assembly: GCA_003978455.1. Lineage (GTDB taxonomy): Bacteria > Campylobacterota > Campylobacteria > Campylobacterales > QNZT01 > QNZT01. The sequence continues at coordinate 288 of QNZT01000125.1, read as the reverse complement.
CGGTATTTGCCGTCTTTGCCCACGGCGATATCACACGCCCAGTATTCGGCATTTGCCGCTTTGGAGACTTTGACAGCGAGATCGAGTAGCTCTTTGGGGACGTTTTGATAGTCCATACTCCCGCCCTGGGAAGTGTTGGTGAGCCATTCACCTTTCGGCGGACGTCTCCAGTAGGCACAGACAGGTTTGTGTCCTATGAGCATGACACGTACGTCTGCTTCCATCGGTACGAAATCCTGCATATACATAGGATGGTACTTTTTGGTATCGAAGAGTTTTTTCGCTTCC
>QNZT01000014.1 GCA_003978455.1 Sulfurospirillum sp. | reverse complement strand
CATATCGTGTTGCTTGATGATAAAAACAATATAGACGAGATTAAAAACTATGTTTGAAAATATGGATTTTAGCAAAATGGGTGAGATGCTCCAAAAAGCCCAGGAAGAAGCTAAAAAAATGCAGGAAGAGAGTGCCGGCAAAGAGTTTACATCAAAAAGCGGCGGCGGACTTATCAAAGTGACTGGCAACGGCAACGGTGAAATCATCGATATCGAGATCGATGATTCGCTTCTGGAAGATAAAGATGCTTTGCAAATATTGTTAATCAGTGCTATCAACGATGTTATGAAAATGATTGAAGAAGATAAAAAAATGGCTGCTTCAAAAATGCTGGGTGGTCTTGGTGGATTTCCAGGACAATTTTAGCAGGCATTATATTATAGATTAGGATTTTTTTTGCAAACAGAAAGCAAAAGACTACTTGAAGATTTTGAAGAATTTTTACATAAAAATTTACCGCAAATAGATAGCTTTCACCCTCATTACAATAAGGCATTGTCTGATATGTTTCATGCAGGCGGCAAACGTTTCAGACCGCAGTTGCTACTTGAAGTCGTTTCAGCGTATGAACCGTTGCTGATTCCGGCTGCATTTCATGTTGCTATGGCAATTGAAATGTTACATACCTATTCGTTAATCCATGACGACTTGCCTACATTTGACGATGCATCGCTCCGGCGCGGTCATCCGACACTTCATGTAACATACGATCAGGTGACAGCAACGCTCGTCGGAGATGCTCTGAATTCGCACAGTTTTTACATGATCGCGGATGCACCGTTGGGCAGTGATCAGAAGATAGCGCTGATCAAAGAGCTGGCATTGAACGGTGGGGCTGAAGGGATGGTGCTGGGACAGGCGATAGACTGTTTTTTTGAAAACAGACCTTTGTCGCTGGATGAACTCTCTTTTTTGCATATAAATAAAACAGCAAAATTGATCGCTGCAAGTATGAAAATGGGAGCGATTATCGTTGATCTTCATGAACAAAAGCAGCAGTTGCTGTATGACATAGGTCTGAAGATCGGTTTACTGTTTCAGATACAGGATGATATCATCGATGCGACAATGAGTCCCGAAGAAGCGGGAAAGCCGACCCAGAACGATGCTGCAAAGAACTCTTTTACCAATTTACTCGGTATAGACGGGGCCAAAAAGGAAAAAGAGAAATTGATTGCCGAAATTGAAACGAAACTCTATGATTTAGAAGATAGACTACGTAAACGTTTACAACACTTGATAGAATATTATTTGAAATAAGGATTGATTTATATGGAAACCAAACAGATGTTAACACGGATGTCCAATACTGTGAGATTTTTAGCTGTAGATATGGTAGAGCGTGCAAACAGCGGGCATCCGGGTGCAGCGATGGGTCTTTCAGATATCGCAACAGTTTTAGGATTGCATTTAAAGCACAATCCTAAAAATCCCCATTGGTTAAATCGGGACAGACTGGTTTTCAGCGGAGGGCATGTCAGTGCGATGATTTATGCACTGTTGTATCTGTGGGGATATGATATCACACTTGAGGATCTTAAAAATTTCAGGCAGTTTGGATCGAAAACGCCAGGACACCCCGAATATGGTGAAGTTCCGGGTATAGAAGTGACGACAGGCCCTCTCGGGCAGGGAGTGGCAAATGCGGTCGGTTTCGCGATGGCATCGAAATATGCGAAAAAACTTTTAAATAGTGAGACAGCCAAAATTATTGACCATAAGGTATATTGTTTTTGCGGTGACGGTGATCTTGAAGAGGGAATAAGTTATGAAGCGTGTTCCCTTGCCGGACATAACAGATTGGATAATTTGGTGCTTATTTACGATTCAAATGAGATCACGATCGAAGGCAGTACAGAAATATCTTTAAGTGAAAATATCAAGCAGCGTTTTGAGGCGCAGGGATGGAAAGTCTTTCGTATCGACGGACACAATTTTAATGAAATAGATCTTGTTTTATCAGAGATAAAAGCGGAGCAGACGAAACCCTGTTTGATTATCGCAAAAACGATTATTGCCAAAGGTGCTGCGACGATGGAGGGCGATCCTCATACGCATGGTGCACCACTGGGCGAAGAGGAAGTGAAAAAGTCTAAAGAGAAAGCAGGTTTTGATCCTAATGAGCATTTCTATGTCCCCGAAGATGTATTGCTGCGATTTCGTTGTGCGGTAGAACAGGGAGAGCTACAAGAGCGAAAATGGAATAAATTGCTTAGTGAAGCGCCGCTTGTAGAGCAAAATGAGGCTTTGAAAGCTTTGCAAAATCCTGATTTTTCAAAGATTCAGTGGCCTGCATTTGAAGAGGGTGGTATGGTCGCGACACGTGACAGCAACCATAAAATTCTCAATGCTATCGCAAGAGCACTTCCCGGATTTGTAGGCGGAAGTGCAGATCTGGCACCTTCAAACAAGACATATCTTGAAAATATGGGTGACTATCCTGACGGTAAAAATTTTCATTTCGGTATTCGTGAACATGCTATGGGTGCGGTTTGTAACGCTATCAGTCTGTATGGATTGTTCCGACCGTTCAGTGCAACTTTTTTTGTCTTTAGTGACTATCTGAAACCTGCTGTAAGACTGGCGGCACTGATGAAACTCAAGCAGCATTTCATTTGGACACATGACAGTATCGGTGTAGGTGAAGATGGGCCGACACATCAACCTATCGAACACCTGAGTCAGTTTCGGGCTTTGCCGAATCTCTATGTATTCAGACCTGCGGATGCAAGTGAAAATGTAGCCTGCTGGAAAAAAGCACTCGAACTTGACGCACCTTCGGCATTTATTTTAAGCCGTCAGAAACTGAAAACTCTGAAAAACGGTGCAGATTTCGGTTCAGCTGAAAAGGGTGGATACATGATCAAAAAGAGAGAAAATGCGACGGTCACCATTTTGGCTACCGGCAGCGAAGTGATGCTCTGTTTGCAGGCAGGATGCCATCTCGAAGCCAAAGGAGTTATGGCAAACATTGTCAGTATTCCTTGTATGGAGATTTTTAACGAACAGGATGATCACTATAAAAATAGTGTAATTGATCCGAAAACCAAAGTGCTTGCTGTTGAAGCTGCAAGTGGTCTGGAATGGTATCGATATGCAGATGCAGTTTTGGGTATGAAGAGTTTCGGTGCGAGCGGCGATGCATCTGAGTTGTTTAAACATTTTGGTTTTACGATAGAACAAGTGCAGAAAGAGGTCTATTTACTATTAAATAAGTCTTATGAAGAGAAAGATATCGGAGAGTGTAGATTGTAGTACAAAAAGAGGTAAAGGGTATGTCCCTCTATCTTGCAAAACGTGTCAACTCTTTTTCAAATTGGTTCATGAAGTTGATTGTTGTATTCTGCACTTATGAATTTGTACGTTTTTTAATGAAAATATAATCGAGAATAAAGTTTTTTTTTAATATTATATTTTTACTTACTATTTATTATTTTAGGCGGTTTTTTATTTTATGTATAAAAGGTTATTTCGTTACTGATGAAAAGAATCAATTTTTTGACTGGAAATTTTATACCTGAAAATTGTGCGGGAACGAACCGTATTCTGGCTTTGGTAAAAGAGCTTGAAAAAAAATATCAGATCAATGTGATATGCATCAGTGAAAAAGGGAAAAAACCTGATGATTTTCAATTTAGTGAAAATATAAAAGTCTATTATATCCATCAAAAAATGTACGACGGGGAAAAGTTTTACACCCGTGCTATCAATGAGCTTTATTATGCAATGCTACTTGCTGCCAAATCCACCAAATTTCCATCCGATATAATAATTGCCACGTCACCTCAAATGTTTATTATCCCTACGGTAGCATTTTTATCGGGGAAAAAGGTTATTGACATACGTGATCTGGTCTGGGAATATATTGATCCAAAATCGCTTTATACCAAATTGGTGAAATCGGTGATTACGCAACTGATGAAAAGAACGATTAAGCGTTTTGATTATATTACGGTTACAAACAACCACGAATACGAATGGATCAGCAAAAATATTCATGGTGCCAGGCTTGAAAAGATTACCAATGGTATTGAAGAAAAAAACTTCATGGAATTAAATAGATTAGAACCAGGAGAGGTAGATCCTTTTACTCTGACATATATCGGTAATGTGGGGATTGCACAATATATCAATGTTTTAGTTGATCTGGCAAAACGTATGCCGGATATTCAGATCAACATTATCGGAGAAGGTAGTAAATATCAGGAGTTGAAACGGTATGCCAGAAGCAATCAAATCAATAATATCACATTTTACGGTAAAGTAAAAAGGGAAAAGATTATAGAGTTCTATAAAAAAACTTCTGTACTTTTTGCCCAATTGGATGCAAAATTTAAAGCTGCTATGCCTTCGAAGTTATACGAATATGCCTCTACCGGATTGCCGATCATTTACGCGGGTCTGGGGGAAGCGAGAAACTTTGTCAAACAACTTGAAAACTGTACAACGATCAATCCCGATGATGTGAAAGCGCTGGAGGTTGCAGTCAAAAAATATAGAGAAGAACCGATAAAAATATCTGAAAAAAATAAACAGTTTGTTTATGAAAACTTTATCAGAGAGAAACAAAGCCAAAAAATGGTCGATATAGTTGATAAACTTTTACAGGAGTCATAAATGAAAATTCTGGTGACCGGTGGAGCCGGCTATATCGGCAGTCATGTTGTCAAACAACTTGGTGAACAGACTGATCATGAAATCACGGTTCTGGACAATCTTGTCACAGGTTTTCAGGAGTCTATATTATATGGTGATTTTATCAAAGCAGATTTGAGTGATTTTGATCGTATCGAAGAGATTATCAAAGATGGAAATTATGATGCGGTGATTCATTTTGCGGCAAGTCTTGTGGTTCCTGAAAGCGTAGAAAAACCTCTGAAATATTATCTGAACAATACCGCAAATACGGCAAATCTTATCAAACAGTGTGTGCAGTACGGCGTCAACAAATTCA
>QNZT01000126.1 GCA_003978455.1 Sulfurospirillum sp. | reverse complement strand
TTTCATCAGTGAATCAACTGTATCAGTCGTTGCTGAAACGATGTCGATAAGTCTTGCATGCATTCGCATTTCAAATTGTTCGCGTGAATCTTTGTTTACGTGAGGAGATCTCAGTACGGTGTACTTTTTGATCTTAGTAGGCAGAGGGATCGGACCTCTGATTTCTGCACCTGTTCTCTTGACAGCATCGACGATAGCTGCAACAGATCTGTCTAAAACTCTGTGATCATAAGCCTTGAGCTTAAGTCTGATTTTTTCCATCAATTTCCCTTAAAAGAACTTGTCAGACGCTAATCTGACGTAAATTTGAACCGGGAGTATACTATATAAAGTCTGGAAAGTCAATAATTCAGGGGTTTTTTTGCTATTTTACCCTATATTTCCTTCCTTTTTAAAAGGAAATGTTCTAAATATAAAATGAAATAGTTTGTATCATGATAAAAATAAAATTTTAAGATTTCTTTTACGAAGTTCAGGGATGGGGTATCTTTACCTTGGAATTTAACAAGTAAGCGATAACCACAACTGCCAACAGTATGATATAGATATTGCCGACAATCCTGTAACTGTATAGCAGATAGAGTACCCAAAGCAGTATCGCACCCAGCGGTGTAGGTACACCTTCAAAGTATTTCGTCACACTACCCGCTTCGCTTTTGAGATTGAACTCAATCAGCCGACGCAATCCGCTGATGATATAGTAGAGAAAGACTGCTCCTGCGACCAACGTCTCCAAACCGCTCTCTTTGTCCAGAGCATAAAAGAGCAAAAACGCAGGCATCACGACAAACGATATAAAATCAGCAAACGAATCCAGCTGTACGCCGAATTCACATGAGAGATTGTATTTTCGGGCGATCTTCCCGTCGAGTATATCAAACCCGCCCGCAATCCATGCCAAAATAATCGCAACCGTAAAATTACCCTCCTGGATAAAATACATAGCGATAATCCCCAGTGAGATATTGGCAAATGTCACGATATTTGCCAGATTAAATCTGTTCTCTTTATCAAATAAATTCATGAAATACCTTCATACAGGATTTTTGCAGCGCTATTATAACAAAATGAAAATGAAGTGATGGAGGTGTCAACGATATTCACACCTCCGAAAAATATTTACAATGTATCGGCGATCTCGATCATCTGACAGAAGTTATCGACATCCCAGCTCGCCGTTCCGACCAGTACCCCGTCACAGTTTTCGATCTCCAGAATCTCTTTGGTCGTGGCAGGTTTCACACTTCCGCCATAAAGTAGAGGCGCTTTGATCGTTTCGCGAAGCTTTGTCAGTGTCTCGTCGATCTGCTCCACACTTGCACTCAGGCCCGTACCGATCGCCCAGACCGGTTCATACGCTACGATCAGCTTCTCGTAACCCAGGTCTATCCCCTCAAGTTGTTCGAGGTTATAGGTCAGTACAGCATCGATTCCCGCTTTTCGTACCTCTTCGGGCTCACCGATACAGTAAACGATCTCAAAACCTTTCGCTTTAAAATAGTCATACTTCTGCGCACAAAGCTCCTGGGACTCACCCAGTATATGGCGTCTTTCACTGTGCCCTACCAAAATAGTACGCAGACCGAACTCTTCGATCTGTTCGAGACCGATCTCACCGGTAAAGGAGCCCTTCTCAACAGGATAGGCATTTTGTACACCTACCCTGATATTTTCGGGCAGTGTGTAGGTATCAAGCGCTGTTGCGGGAGGGAAAACCAGTATATCCTGAGCGCTTTTCGTTTCCTGCGCAAACTGCCTGACTCTCTCCATATAGATACGTGTGCTTTGTCGGGTATGGTTGGTTTTAAAGTTGGAAGCGATGATCATCTCTATGCCTTCACCGCTTCGATACCCGGAAGCATTTTCCCTTCAAGAAGCTCCAGACTCGCACCGCCTCCGGTGGAGATAAATGTCATCTCATCGATATCACCCGCTCTTTGCACCACATCTGCCGTATCACCACCGCCGATGATCGTCGTCGCGTGTGACTCGGCGATATAGTGACTCATCATGAAAGAGCCTTTGGAGAACTTGTCCATCTCATATACACCCATAGGACCGTTCCACAAAATCGTCTGTGAATCGTTCAACGCTTCCCGAAAGAGTCTGTTGGTCGCAGGTCCTACATCCAGTCCCATCCATTCAGAAGGGATCTCCTGAATAGGCAGATATTTGACAGTTGCCGTTTCACTGAACTCCGGGGCAACAACGACATCCACCGGCAGATAGAGCTTGACACCCCGACCCATCGCACGGTAGATGATCTTCTTGGCATCTTCGATCAGATGATCTTCCACCAGAGACTTTCCGATCTCATACCCCTGCGCTTTCAGAAACGTAAACGCCATACCGCCGCCGATAATCAACTTGTCCACTTTATCCACCAGATTGACCAGCGCCTGCAGTTTGCCGGAAACTTTACTACCTCCGACTACCGCCACAAAAGGACGCACCGGATTCATAACAGATTTGTAGAAGAAGTTGACCTCTTTTTGCATCAGAAAACCGGCTGCTTTATGCGCTTTGTCAAAGTGTGCCGGCAACGCAAAAATCGAAGCGTGTTTTCTGTGACTCGCGCCAAACGCATCATTGATATAAAAATCCGCCATAGATGCCAGTCTTTCGGCAAACATATCATCATTGGTAGTTTCACCGGGATTGTATCTGAGATTTTCCAGCAGCAGAATTTCTCCACTTTCCAATGCCTTAGCCAACGCTATCGTATCGTCACCGACCACATTGTCTGCCATCTTGATATCCATCTTTAACAAAGAGTGCAATCTTTTCGCGATAGGTTTGAGAGAATCTCTCTCTTCATTCCACTCCCCGGGTTTGGGGCGTCCGAAGTGACTCGCCAGGATGATCTTACAGTCATGATCGAGACAGTAACGGATCGTCGGCAGCGCGGAACGGATACGTCTGTCGTCGCTGATATTGCCGAACTCATCCATCGGCACATTGAAATCACACCGGATTAAAACACGCTGTCCGTCTAAATCCAGATCTTTGATAGATAATAACTTCATGAAGCTCCTTTACGATTTTGCGATATGCGCAGCCATATCGATCAAACGACAGCTGTATCCCCACTCATTGTCATACCATGCCATCACCTTGACAAAGTTCCCGTCAACCACTTGTGTCAAATCCCCGGCGACAATAGCACTGATCGGACAGCCGATAAAGTCAGAGGAGACACGTTTGTCATGATCGACCAGTATGTATGCTTTCATCGCACCGTTCTGTGCTGCTTCAAAAGCGGCATTGACCTCCTCTTTAGTCGTCTCTTTTTTTACGATCACATTCAAGTCGATCATAGAGACATCCGGGGTCGGGACACGGATAGACTGACCGTTCAGCTTTCCTTTGAGATGCGGCATCACCAGACCGATCGCTTTGGCGGCACCTGTCGTCGTCGGTATCATATTTACCGCAGCGGCACGTGCACGGCGCGGATCTTTCTTGTGCTTCACATCCAGAATATTCTGATCATTGGTATAGGAGTGCACCGTTGTCACCAACCCTTTTTCGATCCCGAACGCATCGTCCAGCACCTTGGTCACCGGCGCCAGACAGTTGGTCGTACAGCTGGCGTTGGAAACGATCTTCTGCCCTGCATATTCATGTTCATTGACACCCATCACAAATGTCGGCGTCTCTTTGTCCTTGGCAGGTGCAGAGAAGAGTACTTTCTTGATCCCCATATCGATATAGGGCTGCGACTTCTCCTGTGTGTAAAACGCCCCTGTACACTCAAGAAGCACTTCGGCACCATACTTTGCAAAGTCGAGATTGTGCGGATCCCTGTCGTTGAGAAACTTCACTTTTGACTTTCCGATCTGCATATAGTCATCTTCGAGGATCTCGACCGTATCGTCAAACGTACCGTGCACACTGTCATATTTTAAAAGATATTTTGTCATTTCACGGTCTGTTGTATCGTTAACCGCTACCAATTCGATATCATCACGCTCATTTAAAATACGTGCAACACACCTGCCTATTCGCCCAAAACCGGTTATAGCTACCTTTAAAGCCATCGACGCCCCTTTAATAAATTTTATGTATAATCGATCAAAAATATCGTTAAAAAATATTTTATATTAATATTTTAAGTTAAAAAAGGTTTTAAACAGTTGAAATGAACATAGCAATTTTCGGCGGAAGTTTCGATCCTCCACACATCGGGCATGAAGAGATCATCCAAAAAGCACTTGAAAAACTCGATATAGACGTACTTTTTGTCATCCCAACCTATCTGAATCCTTTCAAAAAGAGATTTTTTGCACCTGCCGATTTACGATATAAATGGGTAAAAAAGTTACTTTTACCGTACACAAAGGCGAAAGTGCTCGACTATGAACTCAGACAAAACCGTCCCGTTCCCACGATCGAAACCGTACAATACCTGAAAAGAAAGTATCAACCTGATAAAATATACCTCATCATCGGAGCGGATAATCTCTCCTCGCTCACACAGTGGAGAGACTACGAAAAGCTTAAAGAGATGGTCGAGTTCGTCGTTGCCACCAGAGACAAACGACCCATCCCGGGAAAGTTGCAAAGACTGGGAGTAAATGTCGATATTAGCTCTACCAGACTACGGGAACATCCGGAAGCGAACTACCTTCCCAAATCTCTCGCAGATGAGATCATGCACTATTACAAACAGAAAAACAAGGAGAAAAATGAACAAGAAAATCGAAACCATCGTCAAAGTACTCGATGATAAAAAAGCGGAAAATATACAGGCATTTGATATGCGCGGTCAGGAGTACCTGGTAGACGATGTCATCATCGCCAGCACACTTGGTCAAAAGCACGGAGCAGCCCTGCTGGACTACCTCAAACCGGAACTTAAAAAACTAGGAGAACAGATCCTCCACACAGACGAAAGCGAAGAGTGGATCGTCATCGACCTCGGAGACATGCTCATCCACCTCATGACACCCGAACACCGCACGAAATACAACATCGAAGAGTTCCTGACAGAACA
>QNZT01000013.1 GCA_003978455.1 Sulfurospirillum sp. | reverse complement strand
AAAAATCTAACGCAGAGTATGGACAAAAGTACTGCACCCTTCGGGGAGAACGGGAAGAAGCGATCTGCACGCCAAAAAATATTTGAATTAACCAGTTAGTCCTGCATATTTTTTGACGCACATCTCACTCCTTCCCGTTCTCTCAAAATTTCGGATTATTTGTTGGTGCGGTGATAACTATTACATATAACACTTCATGAAGGGGATTTCTGCCTCCTTTGTCCTCTTCATGAACTCTTTTTTCACCCTCTCCCTGACACTTCTCAACATCTTCCTCCTCTGATTTATGATACAATTACACAAAAGTAACTGTGTAAAGGATATCTATGAAAAGGGCATTTTGGTTCATCGAAAAGGGGGATACTGCGATCATCGCAACAGCGATCCACAGCGGTCATGAGATCAGTGAACGGCTGCTGGATAAGCTGGCACTGAGCGATGCCGACCGGCTGCGGGAAGAGGATCCCTATACCGACCTTTTTACAGAAGTGACCGACAACCGTGTTATCGTCCATCACTCACGTTTTGAAGTCGATCTCAACCGTCCGCGCGACATGGCGGTCTATCGGAAGCCGGAAGATGCCTGGGGACTCACAGTCTGGAAAAGCTCGCTTTCACAGGAGGATATTGCAAAATCCCTGAGCATCTATGATCGGTTTTACGGTGAGATGGAGAGATTTTTGCAGGATATCAAAAATCGTTTTCAAAATTTTGTGGTACTGGATATACACTCCTATAACCATCACCGTATGGGACCGAATGCACCGTTTGACGATCCCGAAGAGAACCCGGATATCAACATCGGTACAGATACTCTCAAAAATCCTGAAAAGTGGCGTGGACTGATCGACGATGTTATCGCAACGATGCATCACTTTGACTACTTCGGCAGACATCTGGATGTCCGGGAAAATGTCAAATTCGGCGGTGGTTACTTTGCCGAGTGGATTCATGAAAAGTTTCTCCCCAACGCCTGTGTCATCTCCGTCGAATTTAAAAAGTTTTTTATGGATGAGTGGACGGGAGAAGCCGATCCGGCACAACTCAAAGCACTCCGGAAACTGATGCAGAGCACTATACCGGTCATAGAAAAACATCTCGAACAACTAAGCAACCGGCATAAATGAACGTACGTTAGCGGTTTCCTTTAGAAGTAGGAAATAATCTCCTACTTCTCATCCAGTTTTTGCATAAACTTTCCGCTGAAAAAGAGTGCGATTCCGTCAAAAAAGAGACTGATTCCCACAAAAATACCAACCAGATAGAGTGAACTGAACGGCCACCCTACGATAAACAACACACCCAGCACCAGTGAGAGCAGCGCATTTAACATCCAGAGCCACCATCCCTGCGCCGGACGCATATTCATCGCCAGACCGAAACCGGCAAAAGCGTCGGTAAAAAAGTAGATCGAAAAGAGCAATCCCAGTGTCGCTGCACCGCCAAGCGGTGAAAAGAGCATATAGAGTGAAACCAAAATCAGCGCAAAACTCTTCAGCCACCCCATCCAGTCACTACGATCCGTCTGCCACGTAAAAAAAGCGGCGGATATACCGGCAAAAAGCAGCAGCCACGAAACAAACGCTACTGTCGCCATCGTCATGAAAGGCGGAAATGCGATCCCCGCAATCCCCAAAAGGATAAAAATAATCCCCGCTATCTTTGCATGTTTGCCGAACTTTTTAAACATCGACTCTTCAATTGGTATATTCCACATCTTTGCCTCCTATGTATAAAGATTTTTTTGTGACTGTTATTATAAACGAAAGTTATCTCTATTGGCTTGACAGATACTTTTTAATTGTTATTTTTTATCTCTGAGAAAGCACCATAGTTAATTCTGTGTTAATCAATATATATTAGTATAACAGCATCAATAAACTATATCTCAAGGAGTCAAACATGAAAAGATATATCAGTGCTGTTTTGGCGGCGCTCATCCTCACCTCTGTATCCGCGGTTGCGGATCAGACTGCTACACAAACCACACCGGTAAACCCATTTGAGGAGATACAAAAAATCCAGCAACAGATGGATCAGATTTTTAACCAACTGCATCAAAAACTTCTGAGTGATGCAACATTTGCAGGTTTTAACGACACAGCCGTGAGAGCACCTGCCGCCGATATCATCGACAAAGGCGATCACTACATCGTCAAAGCGGATATCCCCGGAGCGGAAGCGAAAAGTATCAAAGTGACCGAGAAAGACGGTCTTCTCAAAATCGAAGCGAGTACCGTCAAAGAGGAGAAGGAGAAAGGTGACAATTATGTCAAACAGGAGCGATTTGTCGGACAGTTTGTCAAGATGATGACACTGCCCAAAAACGCAGACGCCTCCAAACTCAAAACCGATTATAAAAATGGTGTATTGACGATCACTATTCCAAAACGAAAGTAACATATAGCCGATCCGGAATTTCCCGGATCAGGCACACAAAAAGAGTGCGCAATTTGCTATAATAGCCTCATAAAGGATATAGTATGCGCTTTTTTATCAACTTTTTCACACTTTTTTGCTTTGCACTTGTCATAGCCGAAGCTGCTACCTATCAGGTCGACAGGGCACACTCTCAGGTGACATTTCAGCTCCGTCATCTGCTTTTCAGCCATGTCAAAGGTACATTTTCCTCATTTGACGGGAACTACACGATAGACCAAAACCGCCTCAAAGATCTGGAAGGTACTGCTGACGTTGCGACCATCTCGACAGGAAATCCAAAACGTGACAAATACCTCATATCTTCAGAGTTTTTCGATACCGCCAAATATCCGAAAATGAAGCTTCATCTACTCTATGTCAAAGATCATGAAGCGATCACGGAACTGACTATCAAAAACCGTACGGAGCAGGTACCTTTGCGGATCACACTCTCACCCGGTACACCAAAACCACACCTGAAACTCGAAGGGGAGATCAGCCGCAAAGAGTTCGGTCTGACATGGGGCAAAGCAGTCGAGACAGGCGGGATCGTCGTAGGAGATAAGATCAAGATAGAGATCGATCTCAGATAGCAGGATCTCTGTTACCGCTCCTCCACACCTTTTAAAAACATCTCCAGGGCGATAGTGCTCTGTGCCCGCAAATCTCCTCCAAAATGGAGCCAATGTTCGACAAAACCGAGTAAAAAACTGTGAAACAGGTACGCAAGCTGCATGGCATCACCGCTTTTGAGCGGCTGTTCTTTAGAGAGTTCACCCAAGAGTTCTGCCGTATAGTCGTAGATGATCTGCGCGGGATTTTGCCTGCTGTGGCTGAGTTTGGTGAAAAAGAGCGGATCCCCGGCGATAGGATCGAAGATAAGCTTTGACTTGGTACAGAAAGTCTCGAATTTCAGCTCTACGATGATCTGCAACTTCTCCTTTACCGAAGTCACTGTAGCGCTTTTTTCGACAATCGCTTCATGAAGCTTTCGGATCTGGTACTCCACATAGGCGTAAAAAAGTGCATCTTTGGAAGCGAAAAGTTTGTAGAGTGCCCCGACCGAGATACCGCACTGTTTTGCAAGCTCAGCCATCGTCACCGCTTCAAAGCCAGCTTCCTCAAAGTATCTCCCCGCCTGTTCGAGTACCAGTTCCCGTTTGAGGTCTTTTACCTTCTGCTGCATCAACTTTTTCATGAAGGTATTTTAGAACATAGTTCCTTAATTCAGAATTACTTTATAAAAAAGTGAATATAATTCACAACAGAAAATTGAAATGGAGTCCGGTATGAAAAAGTTTGGAACCGTACTGTTGCTGATTCTGGCGCTGGGTTTTGCCTGGATGCTCTACTCTTACCTCAGCTACCGCAGTAACAACGCCGTCAGCGACGCGGCATTTGTCAAAAGTGACGCCATCTACACACTCGGTTTCAAAGTGGGCGGGAAAATAGACCATATGCTTTTCACCGAAGGGCAGAAAGTCTCCAAAGAGCGTACGATAGCGACGATAGATCCCACCGACTATCAGATCACCAAAGAGCGTCTCGAACACTCCATCAAAGCACTCGAAGCAAATCTCGGTGCACTCAGGGAAAAGAGAAAGCGTATCTTTGCAGAGCTTGGGATCAAAACCGACATCTCAAAAAATAACATCAGTGTCGGAGACGAAAAAGAGAAAGCCCTGCGATTTAAAATCCGGGCGATGCAGGCACAGTTACAAAAAGCCCAAAGAGACAGAGCACGCTACCGCAAACTGCTCACCCAAAAACTGATCTCCAAAGCAGACTTTGAAAAAGCGGACACCGCCTATAAAACACTTCATGATCAGATAGACGCCGCCCAAAAAGAGCTCGACTCCTACATCAAATCCCTGCACAATGTCCACTCCTCCTACAAACTGAGTGAACTCGAAGCGACACAGATCAAAGAGCTCGACCTCTCGATCAAATCCCTCGAAGAGCAGATCAAAGCCAACCGCAAAAACCTCGAAGCCGTTACCAACAAAATCCGCTACTGCACCCTCAAAAGCCCGATCGACGGTGTCATTGCCAAACGCTTTGTCAACAAAGGCAGAGTCGTCTCCAAAGGGGCACCGATATACTCCGTTGTCGATCCAAATAACAAACACGTCGAAGTGCTGCTCTCAGAGAAAAAACTCCACGGCGTCAAACCGGGAAACAGCGTCACCATCACTACCGAAGCACTGCATAAAAGAGAACTCAAAGGTGTTGTCGAAAGCATCCTCCCCACTTCCGCCTCCACCTTCTCCCTCGTACCGCGTGACATCGCCAGCGGAGAGTTTACCAAACTCGACCAGCGATTTGTGGTGCGGATAGCATTTAAAGAGAGTGAAGATCTGCTCAGACATATTTTGATAGGGATGGGTGCGACAGTAGCAATCAAGAGAACGGCTGACGACAACGGGAAATAGGCATATGACACCTGATACCCACGCACCGATGCCCGCCGCCAACCCCTGGGATATCACCCCCAAAGAGCGTGCCCTCTTTACATTTATCGTCATGCTCGGCGCTTTTATGGCGATTTTGGATACGACGGTGGTGGATGTGATCGTTCCCAAACTTACCGGTCCGCTCTCTTCGGATCTTTACGGGGTGCAGTGGATCATCACCTCCTATATGGTTTCGGCGGCGATTGCGTTGCTGGTAACGGAGTA
>QNZT01000016.1 GCA_003978455.1 Sulfurospirillum sp. | reverse complement strand
GACTGTATCTCTTTCGCATCACCGAAAAGATAGACCAGGTCGCGCTCCTGCAAGATCGTATGCTCTTCGGGGATGATAAAATCTTTCTGTCGCTCTATCCCCACTGCGACGACTTTTTCTGTCTGAATATCGCCGAGACGGTATTGTCGCTCGTCACTGTAGTGGATTTTGATAGAGATGAGTTTCTGGGGGCACTGGCTGAAACTTTTGACATTGTTCGCTTTGGGAAAATCAAAAAGCGCTTTCACTTTTTCCGCCAGCAGCTGATCGGGGAAAATAGCGACATCTATATGGAGTCTTTCATGAATGGAACTTTTGGCGAAATACTCGTTTTTGAGTCGGATAAACTTGGTCTTGACGGTGATGGCGTCATCAACGATGAGTGTAGAGAGCAAGTTCGCTTCGTCGGAGTCTGTCACAGCGATAAAGATATCCGCCTCCCTGGTGGGGAGTGCCAGATACGTTTTGGGGTCTTCACTGTCTCCCAGAAGTGTGAAAACATCGAGATTCTCTTCGATTTTGTTCAGTTTTTGGATATCTTTGTCGACGATGGTGACACTGTGTTTGAAAGAGAGTCCTTTTGCGAGCGAGTATCCTACCGTACCCGCACCTGCTATGATGATATGCATATCTGTCCGCCTGTTGTCATATGGAAGTAAAATGGTACAGCGATAACACTTTAAGAGGACTTTTATTTGAAGATTAGATGATTCTCATAGTCCTTCTTAAGAAGAGAGGGTAAATGACGAACTGTTGCAGGATGTGACCGACGAAGGCAACCGACCTTTCAGTGCTGGATATCTTTGTTAAAAGTGATACGAGACAGGATCTTGAGAACAACATCTACAAAAATCAATTCTATCGCGGTAAATAGCTTTTTCATAGATTCTCCTGTATAATTATTAATGATATGTAGTATCGGCATTTTTGCGAAAGTTTAAAGAGCAAAAGAGAGATTTTTACTTTTTACACACAACTGCTTACCATAAGGAACAGATCATGAAAAACTACCTCATTTTCGGCTATGCGCTGATCGGATATCTGGCATCTCTGGTCACACTGACTTACCTGATACTCTGGGTCTATCCCTGGGACTTCATGAAGTATAGCGTCGATACCCCTGTGATACCGCTTGATCTCAATCCTTTCGCAGTCGATATCGCGCTTCTGCTCTTTTTCGGACTTCAGCACTCTTTGATGGCACGCACTTTTTTCAAGGATGGTCTTTTAAACGCGCTTCCCGAAGCTGTCAAGGCGGCGACTTATGCGCTGGCGTCATCGCTGTGTCTGGTGCTGATATTTCTCTTCTGGCAGCCGGTGGGCAGCGGGGTGGTCTGGGAGTTTCATGACGGCGTGATGTTCTGGCTACTGACGTTTTTGTATATTGCGGGGTGGGTCATCGCGTTTATCGCGACATTTATCATCGACCATTTTGAACTTTTCGGTCTGCATCAGGGGTACAGGCTTTTAAAAAACCTGCCCGATCCCGAGCCGGTATTTCAGGTCAAACTCTTCTACCGCTATGTGCGCCACCCGATACAGGCAGGCACGATGGTCGGTCTGTTTGCGACTCCTGTCATGAGTTACACGCATCTGCTCTTCAGTGCGGGGATGGGGTTGTATATACTCATCGGTCTGAAGTTTGAGGAGAAGAGCCTGCTACGGCTCTTCGGTGAGAGATACAGAGCGTATATGCGAACGACACCGATGCTCTTTCCGTTTAGAGTATTCTTGCGAAGATAACGTTTTCGAGGCTCTCTATTCTTTGTGCAAGCGTATCGTCGACATCTCCGGTGATATCGATGATGTTATATGCGGTGTCGCCCCGGCTTTTGTTCAGCATATCGACGATATTGAGGCTGTTTTTCGCCAGTTTCGAGGTGATGTTTTCGATCACGCCGGGTACGTTTTTACTGGCGATGACGATGCGGGTGGTTTCCGGTTTTCTCGGCATGGATGCGTTTGGAAAGTTGACGGAGTTGATGATATTTCCGTTTTCGAGATAGGCTTTGATCTCATCGACCGCCATCACGGCGCAGTTCTCTTCACTCTCTGCTGTACTCGCCCCCAGATGCGGGATAGGGATGACCCCCTCAGTACCCAGCAGTTTCGCTTCGGGGAAGTCTGTCACATAACATGAAACTTTTCTCTTTTCGATCGCTTCGAGGATATCGTCCGTGTTGACCAGTCCGTCTCTGGAAAAGTTGAGTATCTTCACGCCCTCTTTGCACTTTGCCAGACTCTCGCTGTTGATCATATCTGCGGTGCTATCCAGCAGCGGCACATGGATGGTGATATAGTCTGCCGCGGCATAGACTTCATCGAGGGAGTTGACCTTTTTGACCTGGTTTGAGAGATAGAGCGCGCCATCGACGGAGAGGTAGGGATCGTAGCCGACGACTTTCATACCCAGATCGATCGCACTGTTTGAGACCATCGCACCGATAGCGCCCAGACCTATGACACCGAGTGTTTTCCCCTGGATCTCGGTACCTGCGAAGTTGGACTTGTTTTTCTCCACGACGGGCGAGATATTTTCACTTTTGTCCAGCGTCTGTACCCAGTTGACGCCGCCTATGATATCTCTGGAAGCCAGAAGCAGCGATGCCAGCACGATCTCCTTGACCGCGTTGGCATTGGCGCCCGGTGTGTTGAAAACGACGATACCTTGCTCTGTGCAGCGATCCAGCGGGATGTTGTTCACACCCGCACCGGCTCTGGCGATCGCTTTGAGATTGTCGCCGAACGCCATATCGTGCATCTTGAAGCTTCGCACGACGATGGCGTCGGGATTTTCCGTCTCACTGCCGACTTCGTACGCTTCACCAAATCTCCTCAACCCTTTGTCCGAGATTTTGTTGAGTGTCAGGATCTTGTACATCATGCATTCCTTTTTGCAAAATCGTTCATGAGGTCGACCAGCGCTTCGACCGCTTCAAACGGTACAGCGTTATAGATCGAAGCCCGCAGACCGCCGATACTTCTGTGTCCCTTGAGACCGATCATATTTGCTTTTGCCGCCTCTTCGAGGAGTTTGGCTTCCAGTGCAGCGTCTTTCTCCCTGATGTTGAAAGAGACGTTCATGAGACTTCGGCTGTCGGGTCTGGCATGACCGGTATAGAAACCGTTGCTGTTGTCGATGGCATCGTAGAGGAGTTTCGCTTTTTTGCGGTTCTCTTCATCTACTTTCGCGATACCGCCTTTGGCATCGATCCACTGCAAGATAAGGTTCAAAAGATAGATACCGAACGTCGGAGGGGTGTTGAAAAGTGAGTTTGCATCGGCATGGGTTTTGTAGCGGAGCATCGTAGGGACGCTCTCCTGTACCCTGTCGATCAGATTTTTTCGGATGAGTACGATCGTCAGACCTGATGGACCGGCATTTTTCTGTGCACCTGCATACATGAGACCGACTCTCTCCCAGTCAACCTCTCTGGAGAAGATATCGCTTGAAGCGTCGATCGCAAGCGGTGATGCCGTTTTGGGATACTCCTGATACTGTGTGCCGTAGATGGTGTTGTTGGATGTGATATGGCAAAAGTCGCAGTCGTCGCTGAAGCTCACTTCGGGGATATGGTCAAATCCGCTCTCCGCACTGCTGGCGACAACATCGAAGTTCAACCCCTGAATCTCCGCCTCTTTGATCGCCTTTTTGCTCCACGCGCCGGTGTTGGCATACTCCGCTTTCCCGCCTTTGTAAAGGTTCATAGGCACCATCGCAAACTGCAAACTCGCACCGCCCTGTAGAAACAGCACATCGAAATCATCCGGCAGTTTGTAGAGCTTTCGTACCAGACCGATGGCATTTTGATGGACATCATCATACAGCCTGGAGCGGTGAGACGCCTCCATGATAGAAATACCGCTGCCCTTGTAGTCCAGTAACTCTTTTTGCGCGATCTCCAAAACCTCTGTCGGAAGTGCAGAAGGACCTGCTCCAAAATTGTATGCTCTTTTCATGTATGCTCCTTGGTAAAATTTTAGAAATTATAGTTAATTTTTATTGATTGTTTGCTATTGAGTAGAATGAAGTAGGTTTTTAGCGGGGCTTTCGCTACTGTGCCGGGAGATCAGGCTTGTGGCACTACAAACCCCAGTCTTTTCAGTCTGTTGATCCATCCGTCGTAAAATCTTCGGTATTTTGAGGGACTTCTGCCGATGAGGTAGTTGTAGAAGTAGTACACTTGCAGCAGTATCTGCTGGTTGAGATAATCATCGTCCAGACCGCACGCGGCAAGAGCGGCATAGGTTTTCGGACCTGCTTTTCCGTCGATGTCGATCTGTGCGCCGTGTGCTTTCAGAACTTTCTGGAGGATTTTTGCGGAGCGTCTTTTCCCTCCATTGACAGTGATCGAGAAGTAGCTGAGTGCCGATTTTGAACCGGGGAAAAGGTCGAGTTGCAGCGTATCGTAATATTCGCGTTTGACGAAACTGTAGATAAGTGTATCCAGCTCATCGCGATAGACCTCCTGGACTATCTGTGTCAAGTCCCGGCAGCCGACGTTGTCTGAAGCGGCGGGGTCAAATGTGATCCGGTTCTCCTGTGCGATCTGCGTCAGAAACCGCCACCCCTCCCAGTCTGGATAATATTTATAGTAGATACCCGCCGGCGCTGTTTTCCCCCGTTCGCCGGGGTTGTAGTGGATGGTATATGACTCTGCTTCGATCAGGTAATCGATCAGCATCTGAGGTGTGATCATAGAGGATATTTCCGGTACAGGAACAGATCTTGTCTTGTGTGATTGTGTTGTCGTTTGCGCTGTTTCCTCTTGTTTTGGTTGTGTGGCTCGGTTTGCTTCCTGTTGTGCGTGAGAATCTCTCGTTTGCTCTGCTGCCTGTTCTTGTTGTGATGTTGCTTTTTTGCCGTGAAAAATAGCATATATAAATGCAATCAGCCTGGAAATAAAATCACCCATCACATCTCCTTCGGTTTTTTGGCTATACAGCGGGCATCTCATAATTGCCCGATTCAATGGTCTATTATAACATTTTTTGATTGGTATTTTATGTTCATGAAGAGGATATAGCAGAAGGCTATACAAAGGAGGGTCATTTGACTCTCCTTTGCTATGCTAAGCCATAAAGTTAAGCTTCTTTGTTTTGAAGTTTTTCAGATGCGGAAACAG
>QNZT01000196.1 GCA_003978455.1 Sulfurospirillum sp. | reverse complement strand
AAAAGAATATAAGTGCGGTTCAACTGCGTTAACTCAATGATAATATAAGCGCGGTTTATCTGCGCGTGAGCTCTCCGCTGAGGAGAACTTAGCGTTAGCGTAGCTTTTGGGACTTTGTTTCAAATGCGTTAAATAATGTAAATATAAGCGCGGTTCATCGTGCGTCGGAGAGTTTTCCGGCGCACAGTCAATCACACCTTTTTGACAAACTCCTGCTTGAGTTTGATCTGTCCTACACCAGGGACTTTGCAGTCGATATTGTGACCGTCGTTTCCTTCCACGAGCCGGATTCCCTTGATCTTTGTACCTACTTTGATTCCGGAGGAGCTTCCTTTAACTTTGAGGTCTTTGATCACCGTGACGGTATCGCCGTCCTGGAGGATATTGCCGTTGGCATCTTTGACAACCAGTCCCTCCTCTTCGCTTTCACTCTCCGGATTCCATTCGTATCCGCACTCGGGGCATACGAGCAGGCTCCCGTCTTCGTAGGTATATTCACTGCCGCATTTGGGGCAGTTTGGCAATTTGTCCATCATAGACTCCTTTCGATTTTTGGTGACAGTGTAGCGAAAAAAGTATTGTATTTGTTTAAGATTTTGTCAAATATCTCTTATCGGCTTCTTTTTAAGGCATAAGGTGAAGTTTATTTCCCTTCCTTACTAAATAGTTGATTGACATCCACTAAACTTTTATGCTATAATATCTCTAAAAAATTTGAGGGAGTAGAAAGTTGAGTAAAAGTTTATACGAAACATTAGGTGTCTCGGAAAGCGCATCTGCGGATGAGATCAAAAAAGCCTACCGAAAACTGGCGAGAAAGTATCACCCCGATATCAATAAATCTCCGGAAGCGGAAGAGAAGTTTAAAGAGATCAATGCGGCTTATGAGATATTGAGCGATCCGGAGAAGAAGCGGCAGTATGACCAGGTGGGTGACAATATGTTCGGCGGGCAGAGTTTTCATGATTTCGCCGGTGCGCAGGGCGGTGCCGATCTGGATGAGATTTTACGGTCTATATTTGGCGGCGGTGGCGGATTTAGCGGTTTCAGCAGTGGTGGCGGCGGCTTCGGCGGCGGTCACAGCGGCGGTGGATTCGGTGGTTTCGGCGGGTTTGGCGGCGCTCACGCCGAACCCAATCTCGATCTCGAAACATCGATCACGATTCCTTTCAATACCGCAGCACTGGGCGGCAAACACTCTCTGACGGTGAACGGTGAAACTTTTGATATCAAGATTCCCGCAGGTATCAAGAGCGGCGAGAAGCTGCGTGTCAGGGGCAAAGGACAAAAGATGGGCTCCAGAGCGGGCGATCTCTATATCAAAGTCAATGTCGCGCCGAGTCCGGAATATACCCGTGATGGCAACAACCTGACCAAAGAGGTGGAAATACCGCTCAAGACAGCGCTTTTCGGCGGAAAAGTACCCGTCAAAACGCTGCATAAAGAGATCACTGTCAAGATTCCCAAAGGGATCAAATGCGGTCAGAAGCTGCGTGTCAAAGAGCAGGGAATCATGGACAGAAAAACAAAACAGATGGGCGATCTCTATCTGAAACTGAACGTCATCTTGCCGAAGGTCGAGGAGCTCGATCCGGAACTGGCAAAAATGATGGAAGAGAAATTACCAGAGTAAACGGAAGGAAAGGAGTAGTATATGCATGGATATGATGAACCGGTATATTTGATCAGTGTGGTTGCAAAGGCGTTGAATATTCACCCGCAAACGCTGCGGCAGTATGAGCGTGAAGGGTTGGTGACGCCTTCGCGTACCAGTGGAAAGATGCGTCTCTATTCGCAGCGCGATATCGACAGGATCAATATGATCTTGCGTCTGACACGCGATCTTGGTGTCAATCTGGCGGGTGTCGATATCATCTTGCAGTTTAAAGATCAGATCGACAAGATGGAGCGGGAGATCGAAGATCTGCAGGGAAAACTGGCGCATTATGAGAAAAACAGTACCATAGGCAAAAGCAGCTCCCTGGTCAAAAAACGCAATATCTACGAAATCATTATCTTCGGTGAGTAGAAAGTAAAATTACTTTACTTTCTCTCCAAAAAGCAGGGCAGGGAAATATTTGACCGCCCATCCCCCAAACAGCAGCAGCCACAGCGCGACAGTGATATCAAACAGAAACGGCGTACCGGTAAACGAGTAGATGATCCGCATATAGAGTACGATCTGCGTCAGGTAAAAGAGTATCTTCGTCTTTTCATCGGTTTGCATCATATTTCCGGAGTGTCCGAGTGTGACACGTGTACCAAATCCCACCAGCACCGTCGTGACAAATCCCAGTAGCACAAAATGCACGGCGATAAAGAGCCAGTTTTGCTCCAGAAGGAGTGCCGCAAGATCTGCCGCTGCACCCAGAAAGAGTCCCAGGGGAAGCCAGAAGATCGCCAGATGGAGTATCCACAGAATCGGCTCGGCTTTTTTCCAGGGGAGTTTCCATCGCAGGAGTTCCCTGGCGATCAGGGCCGATGCGGCAAACATAAAAACAAAGCCGTAACTGCCTGCGATCAGATCTGTCACGATCGCCGCCGCAAAAAGTGCATAGACGCTTTTGAGCAGGTTTCTGTTTTTGGAGATCATCACATGCGAAAAGAAGGGGATCATCCGCTGTCCGACGGAGAGTGCGACAAAGACGAGGTAGAGATAGACAGCGATCTTTTTGGCAGCCTCTTCGGCAAAAGGCAGATCGAACGCGAGTGCGATTATGAAGATCAGATGTGCGGCGATACCCGAAGCAAACGCCGTCACTATCCAGAACTGGTCATACTTGTCCGGTGAAGGGGACGCTTTGTAGATCTGGTAAAAGGCATAAAGCGTAAAGAGCTGATTTACCAGCAGCAG
Organism: Sulfurospirillum sp.; assembly: GCA_003978455.1. Taxonomy (GTDB): domain Bacteria; phylum Campylobacterota; class Campylobacteria; order Campylobacterales; family QNZT01; genus QNZT01. The sequence continues at coordinate 2,282 of QNZT01000196.1, read as the reverse complement.
TACCATTCCCGGATAGAGCAGCCACGGTGTCGTGAAAGCGCCGACACCAAAGAGCAGTGTGCCTGTAAAAAGTAGCGTAAAATTGGTCGTGTAGATCTTCTGATCCAGCGGCGGCATCTGGGAAAAGCGGGGAAACGTGGTCAGCAAAAAGCCCTGAAAAAAGGCGGTAAAGACGATAAAGATCAGCGAATAGGCATGAAAGGCGTTGGGGGTGATCACCGGAGTCAGCACACCTTTGTAGGTCAGCAAAAAGAGCAGCATCATGAGGAGTGCATTGACGACACCCCATCCGAAGAAGGGTTGATGCGGCTGGGAGAAGAGATAGGTCACTCTTGATTTCTGATGGTTCATGAAAACTCCTGTCTATAACAAAATCTAATTTTCGGCGTATAGTACCATTTTCACAAACAGAAGCTGTTGAGGTAGATCAATCTAACTATAATGTGTCATGTTTTTTAGATCAGGTATCACATTTTTTGGTGATGATACACGCTGGACAGAAGTTTGCAAGCCCTGCGACAAGGGGGATGATTCCCAGATAAAACCACGGGTTGCCTGAGTAGATAGCATAGCCGATCAGACCCAGACCTACTACGATTCGGATGGGTCTGCAGGTAGCTCTTAGTTTGTTGATATCCACTTTATCTCACTTTTGTCGAATTTGTATATCCAGTATAGCAGAGTTTTGTGTAGAATCTGCAAAATTCAATCGATTCTGAATTCTACCGTATGCGGTTTTTGAAAATAGAGATACCAGAGGATATAGAGAATCAACCCGATATAGAGTGTTCCCAGTCCGATAAACATCCAGCCGATGCTGAAGATCTTCTTCTCACCGCGTACGGTATGGTCGGTTTTTTGGGTGACGGTGTAGTGGTTTTTATAGAGCATCTCTTCGAGGAGTTTGATCTTCTCCTGTCGCGAAAGGTGTGTGTCGGCTTTGACTTTTTCGTAAAAATCGGAAAATATCGCTTCATACGCCCGCATCGCTCTCTTTTCGCGTATCAGCCAAAATATCCCTATCGGCAGGGCGAAGATCATGATGATGGTATTCATGAACGCTTTTTCAGGCTGATGTGCTCTTCATGAAGTGTGATCTCTTCTGCATCGAGCAGTTTAGTGAGTGCTTTTTTCCACGCCTTTTTGCTGATGCCGAACCGTTGTTGGATCGCTTCCGCATCGCTTTTGTAGGTGAAGGGGAGGGTGTTTGTTTCTGCCTCTTTGAGTGCGTCGCACACTTTGCGCACGGCGATCTCCTCTTTCGCTTTGCCGGGCGGCTGGAGGGTGAGGTCGAGTTTGCCGTCGTCGCGTATCTTTTTGACATACCCCTCTTTGCGATCCCCTATGCTGATCTTTTCGTAGATTTCGTTGTGAAAGAGCATCCCCTCGTAGCGGTTGTCCGCGATCACTTTGTATCCCATCGGGGTTCTGGCGACGATGAGCAGATCGACTTCTCTGAGACTTTGCATCTCTTTTGGATTGTTGCGCAGGTAGTGTCCGATGTGGGTGTCACCGACGAGGCGGTCTGTTCGGGCATCGTAGGCGACATGGATGATGTAAGATTTGCCTTTTTCCAGCGGGTGTTTCTGCATCTTTTTGGGGACGAGCAGTTCTTTGGGAAGTCCCCAGTCCACAAATGCACCGAACGAGACGATGTCGGTCACTTTCATGAGGGCAAATTCGCCCCGTTTTGCCAATGGATGCTCAGTAGTCGCCACGAGACGGTCTTCGGAGTCGTTATAGACAAATACGTCGGTCTCCTCACCGATCTGCATCTGCTCTGTGACGTAGCGGTTGGGCAGTAGGACGCTTTCGCCGCTTTCGTCACAGAGAAAGAGACCATGGTCGCTTTCACGCTCTATCCGCAGCCGGTTGAGTTTGCCCACCTGAATCTGTTTAGTCATGGTATCTGCCTTTGTGTTTTGGCGCACAACTGTTCTGTTTGCGCTTCGTTTTCTGGAGCTGGTTGGCGCCGTGGCGTATCTCTTTAGTGATGTCGTCGATATCCTGTTCTCCCCGGGGGAGATTGGCGACTTTTTCGACGTAGCGTTCGAGTTCGTTGAGGTAGGGGCTGTTGAGACGTACCTTTTCGATCCCCTCCAGCGGTTTGAAGATGCGGTCGGTGTAGTCGGTGAGCTCCTCTTTGGTCAAATCCTCTCTCTTGTTGATGAAACTGACGATGCGGTTTAAAAAACGCTCCAGTTCACGGGTATATTTGGTGCGTTTGTACTTCTCTTTCTGCTTTTCGGTAAACATCAGAGCCTCACCAGTGTCGCGCCCAT
>QNZT01000177.1 GCA_003978455.1 Sulfurospirillum sp. | reverse complement strand
AGGATAGGGCAGAGTTTTGTCTCGATATGGATGAATATGCCCAAAAAATAGAAGAGATGGGTGCCGAGTACGGCGGGGAGATCGAGGTGCACTGGAAAGCGGATGAAAACGTTACGCAGCAGCAGCTCAATGAGGTGCGCATCGAGATATCCCGCTGGGAGCAGAAGATGCAGGAAGAGGCAGGCGGAGAGATGGGACTTTAATCTCTTTTGTCTACAATACGCGATATAAAAAAATCACAATAAATCTTAATCAATAAGGAAATAGATGTCAAAGATACAGATATGGCATAATCCACGGTGCAGCAAGTCAAGAGCGGCACTGAAAGTTTTGGAAGAGAACGGTATCGAACCGGAGGTGGTAAAATACCTCGACGTTCCACATACCAAAGAGGAGATCAAAAATCTTCTGAAGATGCTCGGTCTCAAGTCAGCCAGAGAGCTGATGCGTACCAAAGAGGCGATCTACAAAGAACTCGGTCTGAAAGATGTAACTGATGAAGAGAAGCTGATCGAAGCGATGGTAGAGCATCCGCGTCTGATCGAGCGACCGATTGTCATCAAAGATGGCAAGGCAGTGATCGGCAGACCGGTGGAAAAAGTGATTGAACTGGTGAAAGAGTAGCGATGTTAAGTGCAGTAAATCTGACGCAGCGTTACGGAAAGCGTGTACTTTTTGAGAAGATCAACCAGACATTTGACAAAGGCAAGCGCTACGGTTTGATCGGTGCCAACGGTGCGGGAAAGAGTACTTTTTTGAAGATTCTCGCCGGTGAGATAGAGCCGACCGAAGGCGAAGTGCAGATTCAGCCGGGTCTGAAGATGGGCGTACTCAGCCAAAATCAGCACGCGTTTGATGAATTTAGCCTTCGGGATGCCGTGCTTTACGGTAACAAGCGTCTCTACGATGCCCAGAAAGAGAAAGAGAAGCTCTATATGGAGGGTGATTTTGAAGATGATGCGGTCAACAACCGCCTGGCGGAGCTGGAGATCGTCTGTGCGGAGGAAGATCCGACGTATGAATCGGATGTGCATATCGAAAAACTGCTTGAAGCGCTTGGTTTTGAAGCAAGTATGCACGATGCAAAGATGAGTTCCCTGACAGGCGGAGATAAGTTCAAGATCCTGCTGGCGCAGGTGCTTTTCCCAAAACCCGATATCCTGCTGCTGGATGAGCCGACCAACAACCTCGATATGGAAGCGATCGCCTGGCTGGAGCAGCAACTCAAACGTCATGAAGGAACGCTGGTGGTGATTTCACACGACAGACACTTTTTGAACGCTGTTGTGACGCATATTCTCGATCTTGACTTCAAGACGATCCGTGAATTTACCGGAAACTACGATGAGTGGTATATCGCTGCCAATCTGATCGCCAAGCAGCAGGAAGCGGATCGTAGCAAAAAGATGAAAGAGAAAGAGCAGCTGGAAAACTTTATCCGCCGTTTCTCTGCCAACGCCTCTAAAGCGAAGCAGGCGACCAGCCGACAGAAACAGCTGGAGAAACTGGATCTGGGAGAGATTCAGATCTCAAGCAGACGTGATCCGAGCATCATGTTTAAACCGTGCCGTGAGATAGGGCAGGAGGTTTTGGAAGTGGAAAATCTCTCCAAAAGTTATGGCGATAAAAAGGTGTTTGAAAATATCACCTTTAAAGTAGAGAAGGGTGACAAGATCGCCCTCATCGGTACCAACGGTGTAGGAAAAACGACTCTGCTGGAGATCATCACAGAAAATATGAAACCCGATACCGGAACGGTGAAGTGGGGTCAGACGATTTTTACGACCTACTTTCCGCAGAATACAACGGAAGTGGTGAAGGGGGAAGAGAACCTGTATGGCTGGATTCAGGGGTTTAGCAAGGATTGGCATATCGACGAGATCCGTAAATGTCTGGGGCGTATGCTCTTTTCAGGAGAGGAGCAGGAGAAAAAAGTCGATGCACTCAGCGGTGGTGAAAAACACCGTCTCATGATGAGCAAGATGATGATGGATTCCGCCAACTTTCTGATCATGGATGAACCGGACAACCATCTTGATCTCGAAGCGATCGTATCACTGGGTGAAGCGCTTTATAACTATGAGGGCAATGTTATCTGTGTCTCACATGACCGTGAGTTGATCGATGCATTTGCGAACCGTATTATTGAGCTGAAAACCGATGGAACATATGTGGATTTTAGAGGAAATTACGAAGAGTATCGCGAAGCTGTGTCGGGATAAACCCGACACCTTTGCAGACTATTTGATATATTTGAGGATGGTTGCGTTCGGTGTCATACCGATGAACTGTCTTTTGAGATCTCCCGTCTTGTCAAAGATCAGCATATAGGGAATCTGTCCTTTCCATCCGGTATTGGCTCTGACAAACGAAACCAGATCCCATGCGTAGTCGAGATTGACAACAGGGTAGTTGATACCTTTCTCTTTTATAAAGGCGTTCAAGTCATCGTTGCTCATCTGTGTTTGCACCTGAATACCTATAACCTGAAGTTTGTCTTTGTTCTCATTTTGCATCTCGACGAGGTGCGGGATTTCAAGCAGACATGGTGGGCAGTAAGGACCGAAGAAATCAAGCAGTACCGCTTTTCCTCTATACTTGTCAAACAGGAAACCGTTTTTGGTGACGGTGATGGTGATCGTCTCACCTTTGGTAGTGTTGAGTTCAATCGTCTGCGTTTCCTGTGCACCTTTTGCATGCGCTGTTGTCAGGAGTAGTGCACCAAACAAAAGAGCTGCAAAACCTTTTTGGAGAATTCGTGTCAATGTTTTCATGTTGTTAACCTTAAGTGTAAATTATCTTATTTCTAAAAGATTTGAATTTTAGTATTATATTAATTAAATGTGTATTAATCGTGTATGGTATAATACCATAAAAGCAGAGGAGAAACAGATAGTGAAATTAACACACTTAGATGAACAAGACAGACCGAAGATGGTCGATGTGACCGATAAAGATGCAACCATCAGGGTTGCTGTTGCCAGTGGAACGATCCAGATGAGCCAGGAAGCATACGATATGATCGTCTCCAATCAAACCAAGAAAGGTCCGGTATTGCAGACTGCCGTTATTGCGGCGATCCAGGGTGCCAAACAGACTTCGACACTGATTCCGATGTGTCATCCGCTGATGCTGACATCCATAAAAGTAGATGTTGTAGAACTGCCTAAACTGCCCGGATTCAGACTGGAAGTGACTGCAAAGCTGACTGGAAAGACAGGTGTGGAGATGGAAGCGCTTACCGGTGCGAGTGTCGGCTTGCTGACCATCTACGATATGGCAAAAGCGATCGATAAATCGATGGTCATTTCGGACGTGAGACTAGAATCTAAAAGTGGAGGAAAAAGCGGTGAATTTAGAAGATAAAAAACTGGAACTTACCTATCCATGCAACTGGGACTATAAAGTGATTGTTCACAAAGATTGTGATATTCATGATATCACGAAATGTGTATTCGGAGAACGCGAACACAAAGTGCAGAAATCCAACAAAAGTAAAAGTGACAAATACCACAGCTATAAAGTATCGACACTGGTACACAACGACGATGACCGCAAAGAGATCTTTGAACAGCTGCGCAAAGATGAAAATGTCAAAATAGTTTTATAGACTCAGTATCATACCAAAACTGACAGAGATAGAAAAGTCATTTCGGAATCGGTTTTCGTGTCTCTGTATGATGCGGGGAATGGTCTGTATATAAAACCATTTGCTAAGATGGTGGATATAGCTCAGGCTGATTGCCTGCCAGTCCTGTTTGTACGCTTGATGCGGTTTTGCGACGGAACTGTAGGAGATCCAGTATACCAGGTGATTGTTTTTGTCGATGTCTTGGTGGAGTTTGAGATGATTGGTCAGACGCTTTTCATGATGGTTGTCGCGGTTTGCATCCCAGTCATTTGCCTGAGCGATCGTATAACCTGTGCTGAGTGGTTTGATAAAGTTGAGCTCCAGAGATCTTGCGATATACCTTTGTACAAAATAGTAGTAAATCCCGCCTCTGGAGTAGATGTAAAAGTCGCTACCGGAAAATAAAAAACGTTTTTTGATACCCAGTTCCTGATAAGGACCAAACGGCTTATGCACTTTAAAGCTCAGTTTGGTGAAAAACTCCCTGTTTTTATGTTTCAAAAAGCGGTATCTCAGACCGATACGGAATTTGTTGTCTTTGACCATCGTGTCGTTTTCCCTGTCAATCTGTTTGTTGGTCAGTCTGTCCAGCGACTGCCGACTAAATGTAATCCGCCATCTTTTGCTCAGTTTCGGCAGGTCGATATGACCGCGTATATGAAGTGAAACAGAGATATGTTTATCTTTACCGGTTTTAACAGATGTGATAATACGCAACTTGTTTTTGGTGATCTTTTTTGCCGGTAAGCTACAGTTTTGTTCCCCCTCGGAAGATTTGTCGATATTGCACAGCAGTGAATGATAGTATGTAGTGAGGTTGTTTCGTGCTTTTTCTATACAAGAACAGTATGCACTGAAGGGGAAGATAATCGCTAAAGCCAGCAAAAAAGGCAATATTTTTTTCATCTTTTTATTATAGCATCTTTTGAAAACGATTTTTTTTGTGAAAAAGCCATTTTACCCCTTTACAATTTAAGAATTATTCGCTATAATTCTGTCTCTTTACAAAAGTGCGGGAATAGCTCAGTGGTAGAGCACGACCTTGCCAAGGTCGGGGTCGCGAGTTCGAACCTCGTTTCCCGCTCCATAACTAAAGATTTTATAACTGATACCAAATATAAAATATAGGTGGTGTCCGACAGCGCCCGGGTGGTGGAATTGGTAGACACAAGGGACTTAAAATCCCTCGATCATTGCGATCGTGCCGGTTCAAGTCCGGCCCCGGGCACCACTTTATTTAATAGTGAGGCAGCTTTATGGCGACATAGCCAAGTGGCTAAGGCACGAGCCTGCAAAGCTCTGATCCCCGGTTCGAGTCCGGGTGTCGCCTCCATATTTTTACTTCTTTTATATACCGGGAGATGGCAGAGCGGTTGAATGCACTGGTCTTGAAAACCAGCGAGGGTAACACCTCCGGGAGTTCGAATCTCCCTCTCCCGGCCACTATCTTAAAAAAATCAAATATCTACGATAAACAAATACAACTTCTGAGAGGGGGTGAACGATCAGAGTTCGGTGAAGCGAAATCC
>QNZT01000102.1 GCA_003978455.1 Sulfurospirillum sp. | reverse complement strand
CTTCATGAAGGCAATGCCGAAGTTATCAGCGATATCGACAGTTTCGTCTCCCGGTTTGGTGCAGTACGGCAGGAGGAGGATCCGCTGCTCGCCTTTTGTCAGAAGATACCCGCACTCTCGGAGGTGGTCGCGCAATTCGGCGATCTGGTCTATGAGTACGAACTCGAGGGATTGGTCGAAATCAAAAATCTGAAGGTCTATCCGTTATGAAACTGGCAGCGATCGACATAGGGCTCAAACGTATCGGCGTTGCGGTTTCTCCTGACGGGAAAGTGGTTTTCCCCCAGGATGCCATTTTACGTAAAAACCGAAATCAGGCGGCACGGGATGTGGATGCTTTTTTGGAAGCGTGGGGTGTGGAAAAGCTGGTAGTCGGTATCCCCAGAGGCGGGAGCAGCGAAGCGGAGATGAGCCGGCGCATCGAACATTTTGTCTCACTGCTCGATTTTTCCGGGGAGATTCTCTATCAGGACGAGTACGGCAGTTCTGCCGAAGCCAAAGCGCGGATGCAGGGGGTTGTGCGCCAGAAACGGGACGGAAAGATCGATTCGATCGCTGCACAGATCATACTGGAGAGGTATCTTTTATGAACTCCCGCCTGCTTGTCTTTTTACAGTTTTTGCTGATCGGTCTCATTTTGATACCCAAAAAGAGTACGCCACTGTGCCCCTTTTGGTGGGGTTTTATATTGTTGAGCGGGGTTGTGGCACTTTGGACATTTCGCCACAACAGACTCGGCAACTTCAATATTGTCCCTGATATCAGAGAAGATGCACAGCTGATAACCACAGGTCCCTACCGATATATCCGCCATCCGATGTATAGTGCTCTCTTTTTCGGGATGCTGGGTGTCGTCTGCTACTTTTCACACTGGCTCAACTGGTTCTTTCTGGCACTGATGGTAGCGGTGTTGTACCTCAAAGCGTCCAAAGAGGAGCGGCTCTGGTGTGATCATCATGAAGCGTACACCTGCTACAGGGAGGGGACGAAATATTTTATCCCCTTTATTTTGTAAAAAGGGATGCATATTTTTCTGCGTCAAATCCGACGATGACCTGATTGTCATACTCGATGACCGGACGTTTGATCAGCATATTCTCTTTCGCCAGCCATGCCGCTTTCTCTTCATCCGTCAAGTTTTTCTCTTTGAGTTTAAGTGTACGGTAGGTAGTGCCGCGGTTGTTGAACAGGGTATCGATAGATATATGTGCAAGCCATTGGCGAATCTTCTCTTCGCCGACAGGTCTCTCTCTAAAATCGACAAATGTATAGTCGATACCGTGCTCTTTCATAAACTTTCGCGCCTTGCGTACCGAGTCGCAGGTTTTGATGCCGTAGATTTTCATAGCTTTTCCTTGTATAATAGTGGTAATATATTGAACCCTTCGTGAAGCCGTCTGCGCGGCAAATGATTCAGAGGTTCTATCAAATCGAAAGGATTATATCATGAACTGGATGCAGATATTTTACGGTACCGGTGTAGTCGTCGCCCTGGTGGTTATCTTCTTTTTTGTCAAAGAGTTCAGAAAGATAGCGAAAGAGAAAGATGACTACGACGGAAAAATCGACCTTCCGGATTAAGGGATTTTCGGCGGGTCGATCTCCTCTCCCAAAAAGGCGTATTTCCCGCCGGTACGCGCTACCGGAGAGAAGCGGATACGGTATTTGCCATCCTCTTTTTCCACCGCGTCTTCTCTGATATAGTGCTCTCTGATCTCCAGGACAAGTGGTATCGTCTTGCTCCCTTCAAGAACGATCTCCTGATAGAGCGTGCAGAAAAATGCGGCGGGAACACCCTCGACGATCGGTGGAAATCCATCGGCAACCTTTTCCAAAGGGATCTTGAAATAGTCCGCTTCACTTCTCTCATGAGGAAGCGGTTTTGAGCTGAAGTGCATCGCTTCGAGCCGGCTTTCATCTGTCATACAGAGCGTGCAGCGTTTGGTATTACGGATATTTTGCAGCGTGTCTTTGGGCGTGCCGTCAGATTTGTGCCCGATGGAGACGACCACTGTCGGTGGTTGGGAGGAGAGTCCGGTGAAGTAGCTGAAAGGGGCGATATTGACTCTCCCTTCGCTATCTTCGGTGACGATCCACGCGACAGGGCGGGGGATGATGGTCTGCGCCATCAGGGCATATCTCTGTGCAACAGTCTGGGTAGCATAGTCGATCAGCATATAAACTCCTAAAGTATTAACATCGCGTCGCCGTAGGAGAAGAAGTGATACTCCTCCTCAATCGCTTCATGATAGATTTCGAGTGCTTTTTCAAGCCCGGTAAACGAGGCGACCAGCATCAGCAGGGTCGATTTCGGCAGGTGAAAGTTGGTCAGCAGCGCATCGACCCTCTGTGGTGGGTTTTGGGGGTGCAGAAATAGGTCGGACTGTCCGTTGGGGAGATGTTTTCGGACATAATACTCGACGGTGCGTGTCACGGTAGTGCCGACTGCGAGAATCTTTTTCTTTGAATCGATTATCTTTCGGGTCGCTTCGGGTATCTCATAAAATTCACTGTGCATCACGTGATCTTTGATGTTGGCGGCTTCAACCGGTTTGAATGTTCCCGCCCCGACATGCAGTGTCACATAATAGGTTTCATACTGCTGCTGCATCTTGTGAAAGAGGGCATCGGTAAAGTGGAGTGACGCTGTCGGTGCCGCGACTGCACCGATCTTCTGCGCGAAGAGTGTCTGGTAGTCCTGCGCATCCGCTTCGGTATCTTCCCGCTTGATATACGGGGGCAGGGGGACGTGTCCTATCTCTTCAAGCAGTTCATGAAGTGCGGGAAAGTCGAGTGTACGGTTGTGCCGGGAAAACTGTACGGTTCTGGTACCATCTTCATGAAGCTGCACTACCGTTGCCTGCAAACCATTTTCAAAAAAGAGTTTTGTACCCTCTTTGACACGACCCCTGATATAGACCAGAAAGCGATTTTGGGGCAGGGGAGAGTTGATAAGCAGTTCCACTTTCCCGCCACTCTCTTTTTGCCCGAAAATCCGCGCTTTGATCACTTTGGTGTCGTTGAGTATGACAGCATACGTTTGGGGAACGAAGTTGAGAATCTCCCGGAAAACCGTGTGTGTGATACTGCCCGTATTTCGGTCATAAACCAGCAGTTTCGCGCTGTCTTTGGGTTCGGCGGGTCGGGAGGCTATGAGGTGAGAGGGTAGATCGTAGTCGTACGAATCTACCAGCAGAGGATCAGGCTTAGGCATCTTCCTCTTTTGTCTCTGGGTTGATATAGTGTGCGATCAAGATAGAGAGACCGTAGAGCAGGATCATCGGTCCAGCCATCAGAAACTGTGTCAGCACATCGGGGGGAGTCAGCAGGGCGGAGATAAGGAAAATGACGATAAGCGCATACTTGAAAAAGCCTTTGAGCGTTTCGTCCGTAACCAATCCGATAGAAGCCAAAAAGAAAGTGATCGTCGGCATCTCGAATGCCAGACCAAATCCCAGAATCAGCTTGGTAAAAAAGCTGACATAATCCCCGATACTCGGCAGTGCCGTAAAGAGTTGGGAACCGAAATTGATCAGAAAGTCGTAACCGAAAGGGATTACCACATAGTAACAAAAGAGTGCACCTATCAGAAACATTACCGTAGCACCGACGGCAAACGGGACGACCATCTTTTTCTCATTTTCATAAAGTCCCGGGGCGATGAAGAGCCACAACTGCCAGAAGATCACCGGCAGAGATGCGATAAAACCGGTAAAAAATGCCACTTTAAGCGCGGTAAAAAACGGCTCCTGCACTTTGGTAAAGATGACGTGGCTCCCCTCCGGCAGGACTTTGACCAGCGGAGTGATCATCCAGTCCAGAATCGGTTGCCAGAAGGCGAACATAACAAAAAACATCACCAAAACCGTGACAACCGAAATGGCAAGACGTTTTCTCAGTTCATACAGATGGGGTTTCAGATCCTCAAACATCTTTTTTCTTACCTTTTTTCTTAGTGGATTTTTTGGCAGGTTTTTCTGTTATCTCTGTGACAGGCTCGGTCTCAGGGAGTTTTTCCGGTGTCTCGTCGAGTTTGGTGAAGGAGTCTTTGATATCGTCAAAACCGTCTGTAAGGTCGTCCATTACATTGATATTGGTAGAGTTTTTGATCTCATCGACCGATTTTTCCAGCTGCTCTTTATAGGAGATTGCCTCCTCTTTTAGCTCAGCCAGATGTACTTCCTGCTCGATGGAGTCTTTCACTTCATGAATACTTTTTTTGAAACTTCTGAAAAATTTTGCGACTTTGACCATAGTATCGGGCAGTTTGTCCGGACCGATAAACAGGATCGCGATGATGGCGATAACGAGTATTTCGCCAAAACTCATTCCAAACATGAGCATATCCTTCTATTGAGAATTTTAGAGATTGTATCAAAAATAGTGTTAGAGTAAAGATAGAAAAAGAGAAGGGAAATAAGAATCAAATTAAAAAAGTCAATTATGAAGATGGTTCAATCAGAAAGATTTGAAAGTAAGGTTTTCATGAAGCCCGGAGGCTTCATGAAAGAGGATGGTATTGCGTAAAGCAGGGATTACATCATACCCGGCATACCGCCCATACCACCCATTCCGCCGCCCATATCTGGCATTGGAGCAGCTTTATCCTCTTTGATCTCGCTGACAGTCGCTTCGGTTGTCAGCAAGAGGCTGGAGACAGATACCGCATTTTGCAGTGCAACTCTCTCCACTTTCAGCGGATCGATGATACCTGCTTCAAACATATCGACATACTCGCCTGTTGCCGCGTTGAAACCGTAGTTTGCATTGCTGTTTTCAAGAACGTTGTTGGCAACGACACCCGCATCGAAACCGGCATTGGCAGCGATCTGCTTGATCGGAGCCGCTACCGCACGGTTGACGATCTCCGCACCGATCGCTTCGTCACCGCTGAGACCCAGGTCGATTTTTGCGCTTGCTTTCAGCAGTGCCGCACCGCCGCCGATCACGACACCTTCCTCTACAGCCGCTTTGGTCGCAGAGAGTGCATCGTCTACACGGTCTTTTTTCTCTTTCATCTCGGTTTCAGTCGCCGCACCCACTTTGATGACCGCAACACCGCCGCTCAGTTTCGCCAGTCTCTCCTGCAGCTTCTCTTTATCATACTCGCTGCTGGTCTCTTCGATCTGGCGTTTGATGTGTGCGATACGCGCTTCGATCGCCGCTTTGTCGCCCACACCGTCGACGATAGTGG
>QNZT01000042.1 GCA_003978455.1 Sulfurospirillum sp. | reverse complement strand
GTACGTTTTGTCCGAAAAAGAGCATCGCCGCTCCGGCAAATATACCGAAAATCGCTCCCGTGATAAAAAAACGCAAAACGACGGAGATAGGGGGTGCCTGTTCGAGTGAGAGTCCTCCGTTGTTAAACATCGGGCAGCTCCTTTAGCCGGATATTTGGATTTTTGGTGATGAGGATATGCCAAACACCTTCATCGTCCTGTTGTGAAAGTGTCTGATAGCCCCGTTCCTGTGCCATTTGCAGCAGGGGCAGCGGGTTTTTGCGGTGGATCATATGGAGATAGCTTTCATGATCCATCTGCGCCAGGTGTCGTACACCTTGCTCCAGCGGCTGCGGGTGTTCGAGTGCTCTGGCGTCAAATAGTACCCTCTTCATGAAGCGGCGCTTAACTCTCTTTGAGTTTTTCTACCGTATCCTCTTTGGTTTGCGGCGGGATCACACGGTCGCACATCGCATAGAGCATCTGCTCCTCTTTCATGTTGTGCTGCTGCATCAGGATCATCAGCGACTCGGCGATAGAGAGGTAGGCATCTTTGTCCTTCTCCTCCACGGCACCCGCCAGCCGACCGATCAGTTCGCGCATCTGTTCATGTTCGTACCGCATGACGTTGGTCGGACCCTCTTTGGAGCCGGTGATCTCTTCAAATGTGGGAAAGAGAATCTTCTCCTCTTTGTCGAAGTGTCCGAGGGTATCTTCCGCAAACTTGACGAAGAGATCTTGTGCTTTGGCGAAATCGTTTTCGATGACAGCTTTTTCCGCATCGGCAAATGCTGTATCGCAAGCTCTGTGTTCACCTTTCATGTGGTGTGAAATAATCATATACCATCCTTACAGTTAAGTAAGGAAAGTATAATCCAAGTTCTATGAAGATATGTTGATTTTGGTCAATTTTTTGTCACTTTGATCGTAACCTTTCTCTTTCCGCTTTTGAGTTGAAAATCGTTCGTGTTGTCGGAGTCCAGTCGGAGCTGGATCGTGTTTTGGTCCAGAAACTTTACCGTGGCATCTGCGGGGAAGATCAGGTCTGCGAGCAGGTCGTGTTCGTTTTCAGGTACAAAGTAGAGTTGGTAGGTGGTGTGGGGGCGGATGGTGATGCGTGTCTCTCTTTTGTGGATGACGAAAAAAGGCTTTTTGAGTTTGCGGGTCTGAAAATGCCAGATCATGGTGCCGTTTTTGCCGTCGGCGCGGTAGGTGACAACCACTTTGTAACGTTGGTTGTAGCCGAGTCTTTTCAGGGGGAAGAGGGCGAACTGGTTTTCTGTAAAAAGGGCATTCAGGTCGTTGGCGGAGGTGACGATACGTCCGGTGATCTTTTTGCCTTTGTCGTCAAAGAGTTGAAATGATTTGATCCTTGCGTGTTTAAAATAGTAGTCGTTGAACTGGATGCTGATCGGAAAGCCGCTGACATCGTAGTCAGGCAGGGGATCGGGAGACTCGGTATAAAATGCGGGCGGGATATCTTTCTGGTTGTCATAGGGGTAGACCACGATCTTCTTGGAGAGGGATTTTCGGATCTGCAACGCTTCATGAAATGCGGATTTTGCGATACGGTGGCTGGGGTCTTTACAGACTTTGTAGACGTATTTTCCCTCTCCGTTGTAACTTTTTGTGTTGCAAAGCTTGTTGAGTTCATAGATACCCGTATCGTACACATAAGCGTTTTGGTTGGTGTCTTTCGGATTTTGGGTGATGCCGATGCCGATTTCATCGCTTTGAAAGTCAAGAAAACCGAACCGATGGTAGATGGCGGAAAAGAGTCCGTCTATGGAGGCTTTATAGTCAAAGACGTTGACAGAGACATTTTCGGTGATCATGCCGACGCTGTATCCGGCGGCAAGCGCGCGATCGGTGGGTGTTTTGCCGCTAAAGCCTTTATGGGAGGGGCTTTCGTAGTGCCCCTTTGCATGATTTGCGATAAGATAGCGTGCGTGGGCATCGGCTGCTTTTTCGAGGATGGCGGAGGGCACATAGGGTGTCATACCGGCTTTTTGGCGCAGGGTGTTGAGGTACTCTAGCGCCATCGTCTTTTCGTAAGATATATCGAGCGGCGGGGCTTTGACTTCGATCACTTTGTGTTCGGGTTTGCTGAACCAAAAGGCGTCACTCTGAAGTGTGATGAGAAAAAAGAGTAGTAAACTGCGCATATTCACTCCTGAAAAGCGCTATTATAGCCAAATTTGTACAGCATCAAAAACAGCCTGTTGATACCGATGTCGTTGCGGTCAAAACGATCGACGAGATGCTCGGCAGTTTGCTGGATATTAAAGGGATAATGGTACAATAGCTGTATGGTTATTATCACACCCTTGCTTATCGCGATCAATATTATTGTCTTTTTTCTGACGCAGGATCCTGTCAGTCACATGAAATACGGCTTGAATGCCTACTTTTTTCAGGGTGCCTGGTGGCAGCCGTTTACGACGATGTTTATGCACGCGTCACTGAGCCACCTGGCGATGAATATGGTCGTGCTTTTTCAGTTCGGTTATCTGCTGGAAAAAGAGCTCAACGCCCATCTGAAATATCTCTTTATCTATCTGGTCGGCGGTGTCGTGACATCGCTGCTGACGATCTACTTCATGAAGTTCTTCGGACTCGATCACAATGTCGTCGGCGCTTCGGGAGCGATCAGTGTCCTCTTTGGCTGGTTTGCGCTCAAAGACCCGCATCTGCGCGGCGGTTTGGTCGTCTCGATCGTGATCATCAGCTTCATACCGCTTCTGATGGGTGTGCCGATCGCCTGGTATGCGCACCTGATCGGTTTCGGGCTGGGGTGGCTGCTGGGGTATCTGGTGTAGGGTGAAAGCCGGATACTCTGTTTTATAACTTTGGTTCAAGTTCTATGTCGTGACTATTACATAATGAAGGGGAGCATCTTTGGTGCTCTTTTGATCATTTTTTTATAAAGTTAACGCTAAGTTCTGCGTAGTGCCGGGCATACGTCCAGGTGAACTACGCTTCCATTTCCTAACCTGCTACCTGGATATATCTTATAAAAATAATTAAATAATTATTATAAAATATTAAATAGTTTCATTTACTTTTATTTGTTATACTGCTTTTACGGTGTCAGAATCGAGGTTTTTTTAAGAGATATTCTTAAAATTCATAATCGTAACAGGAGGTCATTTTTGATAAGAAAAATTGTAAGATAGTACAGGGAAGAAAATGATCTGAAATGCTCTGAATTTGGCGATCCTGAAGCATTTTTACAAGATCAGATTCTCTCCTGATTTGTGGTACTTGTTTTTCAAGTGTGGAATTTTACTGCACATAGACTTAAAGTAAAGTTAAAATACTTGATTTCATGTAAAAATCGACTCTCTGCGATCTATTCTTATCTTTTTAAATGCCTCCGATGATCACAGGAGGATTTTACTATGAGAAAACATTTATTTTCTATCAGTATAGTTTTGGCGTCTATGCTGACGTTTGGTGTGGCACATGCTTCGGCGGTCTCTGTGTCAAAAAGCAGCAGGGTTTTTGCTCTTAAAGGTGCCAAAAGTGACAACAGCGGTGCAGGCGGTTACTATCCGTGGGAAGATAAAGATGCCGTAAGGGGATTGAAGTTTCATGCGAAAAAGGATTTTATCCTCAAATCTGTCAAGCTATATAATGAAAAGGACAATGCCGGTGAGAGAGTTTTTTCACTACTCGATCACAAAGGCAGGGTGATTGCTGAAAAAAAGGTTTTCGTTCCCGGCGGTGAGAGCCGTGCGGTACTTGACTTCAGGGTACCGAAGGGAAGAGGTTACAGACTGGTAGCCGATATCCACAGAGGTCTCTACCGAAATACAGAAGTAAACGGCTACCCCTACAAAGTGGGCGATCTGGCAAAGATCGTCAGTTCCGACAGAGGTTCAAAACGCTACTACTACTTCTTTTATGACTGGGAAGTCACACCGGTATCTGCGGAGGTGCCTGTGACAGGTGAAGTAAAGCAACCGCCACGACAACCTCTCCCTGCGGCAAAAGATCCCAAGGCATACACCCCTTCTGTTGACTTAAGCAAAACAGATGTGTACGGCAACGGTAAAGTAGTCGTCGTCTCAAATGCTGCTGAACTGGAAAATGCCGTAGCAAATCTCAGCTCAAACAGCACGGTGATCCTGAAAGAGGGAGTCTATCATGATGTGCATGTCGCTTTTCCCAAAGGGGTGCATCATGTCACGATCAAAGGTGAACATAAGAGAGGCGCAAAGATCTATCCTCTGGGCAAAGATGACGAAGCTGCCTTTATGCTCTACAGTGACAACAGCGAAAAAAATATCAACCACCATATCAACTTTGTAGATTTTGAAGTGATCGGTTCGACCGATAGTGACAGGCAGTTTTTGAGAAATCCCGCATCAGGCAGATACGGACCGGCATTTGTCTATATGAAAAATCTCAGACTCAACAATCTCTGGATGGGTATCTTTTCGGGTGTCAATGCACATGACTGGACGGTGGACGGTTGTAGTTTCGCGAACTCTCAGATGTCGCACGCCTGGTATATGCTTGGGTGGCATCTTGCGGTAATAAACTCAAAGTTTAAAAACGGTTCTCATGATGATCTTGCTATTCGCGGGTATTATCCTTCGGGTGAGCTCTATGACTACTATGATGACGGCGATACCGACTGCAAGGTCAATCTCTTTGTGGAGAAGAGAACCGGCAGAAGGGGATTTTTGCCCAAAGGTGACTGGACACATCTGATCAAACACAACCAGTTTCTTTCGTGGAATATGCAAAATCCACAGAGATCAAACTACAACACACACATAGCCGTCGCCTATGGTATCTATGACGGTGACAGTGGCTGCAATGCTGAGAGAGTCTATCTTCCACCGCAAAATATCGAGATCAGCGACAATATTTTTGACAACCGAAAAGAGGCGCAAAATGCTTTTATCGATGCGATCACGATCGATGCGAGAGAGGGGATCAACAACCAGAATCCTGCTTCGATAAACGGTATCGTACTCAACAACAACAGATTTTTTCCACAAAAGCAGGAAGAGAAGTTTATCGCTTCTGAAGATGAAACGCTCGATATAGCCTCAATCCAAAATGAGATACTGCATGAAGGAAAAGAGTCTCCAAAAACTGAGCCGAAAAAAGAGAACCCCCAGAAGGGCACACCCAAAGAGGGGGCAAAAGCTCAGAGCGGCTTTGGATTTAAAGGATTTAACAGCGTCAATATCCGAAAAAGCACCGGCTTGAGTCTATCTTCGATAAACAAGGTACTGAAAGAGGTTGCGCACAAAGGTGGCGGTGTTGTCACTATCCCCGCGGGAACGGTTAAAGCAGATGAACCGATCATGATGCAAAGCGGTGTGGTGTTGCAGGGAACACTTTCAAAAGATGGCAAAAACCTGACAACCATCATCGCAAACTTCTTTCATGGCGCCGGGCTAGGTTTGATTGTTGTCAGACAGAAGAGAGATTTTGTCATCCAAAACCTCAATCTCGATCTGCACAATAATG
>QNZT01000067.1 GCA_003978455.1 Sulfurospirillum sp. | reverse complement strand
AGTGCCTCATCGTCGGTTGCAATGATACCGGCATTGGCGATACTGTTTTTCATCTTTGAACTAAAGCCGAATGTTGTGATCGCCGATCCGGTCGTACCGATCTTTTTCCCTTTATAAGTGGCTCCAAGTGCCATCGAAGCATCATCGATCACCTTGATTCCATACTCATCGGCAATCTTGTATATCGCATCAAGATCAGAGCTCTGACCGCCCACATGGGTCACTATCACCGCCTTTAGTTTTTTATGAAAATGCTTTTCCAGCGCTTCACGCAGCTTTTTAGGATCCATATTGAAACTCTCTGGTTCGATATCAACAAAAATAGGTTCCGCATCAAAGTGGCGCACCGCTTCGGGAACAGCAGGATGGGCATTGACCGAGCAAAGAATCTTGTCACCGCGTTTGAGTTCGAGTGCAAACATACTCAGATGCATCGCCCCGCTCCAGCTCGAAGTTGCAACGGCATATTTACAACCGACATATTCACAAATCAAATCTTCAAGCTCCTCTATTTTTGAAGCACCTTTCAGCGATAACACCTCTTGAATCAGATTTTTTTCATTTAGATCGATAGAGGGTAGATAAAACGGGATCTCTTTCATACAACTTCTCCTTATAATTTAATATCACCGGGATAACATAAATCCTGACCAATCGTCCGTGATGTCAGTTTTGCAATAACCGGTCCTTTATATTTAAACTGATTTCGATAGATACGGTCTATAACGGTATCCACCATTTCACTGTCATAGCCCGCAGCAATCAACTCTTCGCGACTCAGTCTCTCTTCGGTAAACGCTCTGAGCATACGATCAAGCATTTCCGACAGATAACCTCCTGTAGTATCTTTGTCAGATCTTACAAAATGTTCCGACTCTCGGAAGGAAGCATCCACTCCCAGATATGTTGCAAACTCCAAGACCTCACTTCTGTACAGATCGCCTACAGGATTAAGCGCACACGCCAGATCACCGTATACCGTTCCTTCGCCCAGCAACAGATCACTCTTGTTTTTTGCACCGAGCACCAGTGCTCTTTCACGGGATGCAGTATCATACAAAACCGCCATACGCACCCTCGAAACAAATGCATCTGTACGTTTTGTATCCGCCCCTTCCAAAAAAGAGTACGTCTGCTTTATTTCACTATCTGCAACGGTAAAATAGCGAATATCTCTCACCTGGCAAAAAGCTCTCAGCAGATCATCTTGCGATTCTGCTTCCGTAAGCAGTACCAGAAGACGATTGCCGAATGCCTCTTTTGCCAAAATAGCGGTTACCACACTTTCAATATCGTGCCCCAATGCCATAACACCGCCATTCAATCCTGTTTTAAAGGTCTCTTCCCTCAAAAACTGAATCAGATACTCTTTGATACGTCTATATTTTTGCGACATGCTACCTCGATACTGTTACATCATCCTAGTGACAATGTAATTACAACTGTAATAGGTAAAATTATATTAATTTAAAGCTTAATATATACTTTTATATTTACAAAAGTGGATTAAGATATCTATAAATTAAACTATTTCAAAAATATTTGTATAATATAAATTTTAAGTAAATTTTTATTTATAATCATGGAGTATCAGTTTGTTTCTGAAGTCAACCGGGGATACCTACAACGTATCCCCGGATCGTGGCTTTTATACTGTTTCAGGATCAATTTTTTACAGCAGATGCCATATCCCACATCGGCAGGAAGATTCCCAGTGCCAGCATCAGTACCATTCCAGCGATAAACCCGATCAAAATCGGTTCAATATAAGCAGAGAGATTTTCAATGATATCATTGAAACGGTTGGCATAGTAGTCACTTACCTTTTCAAGCATTTTATCGAGTGCACCGCCAGACTCTCCTGCTTTGATCATCTGAATCAACATCCCCTCGAACAGCTCTGTCTCTTCAAAAGCCTCTGTAAGATTTGCACCCCGTTCCACAGCTGTTTTGACCATCGCCAGTTTATCTTTGATCTCTTCATTATCTATCGTAATTACCGCTGTATCAAGTGCCTCGGCGATAGGAATACCCGCACGTACCAGTTCTGTAAAAATCAGCATGAAACGGTTCATCGAAGCAAAAAAGATCACATTACCGATCAAATAGACTTTCAAGATATATTTGTCCACCTTGCGTTTGTAGTCATCATTCGTTTTATAGAGGTACTTATGGTAAACCACAGTCGCGATGATCGCCATCAGGATATACAAACCGTAGGTATTGAGTGCATGTTCCAAAAAAAGCAACACTTTGGTCGGCATAGGCAGATCCGCTCCGAGTTTTTCAAAAATCTCTTTAAATTTCGGTACAACATACATCATCAAAATCGTAAACGCCACGGCAATAGCAACGATAACCGTCGTCGGATAACGCATTGCCGATTTCAGTTTTTTGGCATTTTCCATCATCTCTTCAAGCACTTCGGAGAGTTTGGTCAAAGACTCTGACATATTACCGGTATTTTCACCCAATTCGATCATCGCAATCGTGATATCGCCTACCTGATACTTATAAGGCATCATCGATTCTGTGAGACTTTTTCCCGCATTCAGATCTTCATCTATCTGTTCAAAAATCGCTTTAAGATCCTTATCGACTGTCGCTTTGGTCACTTCCCGGATACTATCATGGATAGAGATACCCGCATTGGTCATGACCGCCAGCTGACGAAATGCAGCAATCAGTGCTTCTACTTTGATCTTCTTACTACTCATCGCGCCGAAGATACTCTCTTTCATATCGGCAAAACGCTCTTCCAACGGTGCGGATATCTCATACGCTTTCAACACCGTACCGTTGGGAATACGTGCTTTTGCCATCAATATGGCATTTTGCCGACTCACTGCTTTGATCACTTCGGAACCGCGTTTCCCTTTCTGTATATAATTTACTTCGAAATATTTCATGATTTTGCCACCCTATAAACCTCTTCTATTGTCGTTTTTCCATTTGCCGCACGGACAGCGGCATCTTTAAACATTGAAATAAACCCATTCTCATCTGCATATTTTGCAATATCCTCTTTGGATGCGCCTCTGGCGATCATACTCTGAATCGTATCATCTATCACAAGCACCTCCGAAATCATCTCTCGACCCGTATAGCCTGTATTGTTGCATTTGTCACACCCTTTGGCTTTGTAAAACTGATAGTGCTCCGGTATCAGAGGTCTGATCTCGGAGAGCACATCTTCTGGAAGCTCTGTTTTGACTTTGCAGTGCGGACACACTTTTCGAATCAGCCTCTGTGCCTGTATCGCCACAAGAGCACCCGAAATCAGATACGCCTCGATCCCCATATCGACGATTCTCGTGATCGCACTCACTGCATCATTGGTATGGAGTGTCGAAAAGACCAGGTGTCCCGTCAGCGATGCTTCGATCGCAATTTTCAGCGTCTCCTTATCCCTGACCTCACCGATCATGATGATATCGGGATCCTGCCTCAAAATCGACCTCAGCGCCGTCGCGAAAGTCAGATTCGATTTGGGATTGACCTGCACCTGCTGGATCAGATTCATCTGGTACTCCACCGGGTCTTCAACGGTAATCATCTTCTTTTTGACATCTTTTATCGCATTCATACCCGCATAAAGTGTCGTTGTCTTACCCGATCCTGTCGGTCCGGTCACAAAGATGATCCCATACGGTGCGGACATCGCGTTTCTGAATTTCTGATAATTTTCGGGATGCATTCCCAGATCTTCAAGTTTAATCATAACCTTCGACTTATCGAGAATACGCAAAACAATCGACTCTCCCGTCATAATCGGCAGTGTCGAGATACGAAAATCGTAGTGCTTTTCCATAATCATCGCCGAAAAGCGACCATCCTGAGGTTTACGCTTTTCAGCGATATCAAGATTTGCCAGCAATTTGATACGGGAACTGAGCGGCGGATAGATATCGCGGTCAAAAACAAATATCTCTTTCAGCATACCGTCGATTCTTGATCGTACGATACAGTTTGTCTCTGTCGGTTCAATATGGATATCACTACCGCCGCTGATGATCGATGTTTTCAAAATCAATTCGATCAATTTCAGAATACCCGAACTCTCTTCAACATCCGTAGCCGATTTGGAAGTAAACTCCTGACGGATATCGGCGATCAAATCCTTGACACTCTCACTGATCTCGATATTGTGCAAGTGTTTGTCGATCTGCTCCGGATTGGCGATCGCGATCTTGATCAGTTTGTTACGGAAGATACGATGCAACTGCTCCTGAAGCGAAATATCAAACGGATCTTTAACCGCGACATAGATGTTGATATCATCCTCTTTGTAGGGAAGGATGCCAAGCTTGCTCAGTTTCTGATAGCCCGCTTTTGCACCCAGTGTATAGTTGACTTCCTGGGAGTAGAGATCGACAAAATCTGTTTTGGTATTTTTGGCAAAAAGCTCCAGAAATTTATCCAAATCAATCGTAAAATGTTCATATATATCACGAAGCAGTATCAAACCGTTTTTAAACGCTTCAATCAAAAGGATATTGAGTGTGTCGTGGGTCACCAGCTTTCGCCGGATCAAAATCGACCCGAGATCATCCCCGCTCTCCTCCAACTCCTCCTCTATCTCAAGCAGTGTCTCGCGGGAGATAATCTTATTTTCATATAAAAAATCTACAACACTTAAGGCATTTCGCTCTTTCATATTAACTTCTTTAACTCGCTTTTAATTTTTTCAAATAGCGGGAAACTTTTGCCGAACTGTATGTTTTCAGATAAGCATTCAGTACATTAAGAGCATCCTGCTTTTTGCCCATTTTCATCTTTGTTTTGGCAAAAAGTATCCATGTTTCCGGCTTCTTTTCATCCACTTCATTGGCGATCAAAGACCACTTTAACGCTTTTTGATACTGTTTTACGTTATAGTAGTGCTGTGCGATCTCCATAGCGTACTTTATATTATTTGTAGCGTAAAACTTTTTGCGTAAAAAGCGAACAGAACGCCCGGAAGGTTTCTTTTGCGACAACTCCACGGATGTGATCTCGATATGAGCAGCAGGACTTTTATGCTTTACTTTCGGTGGTGCAGATTTTGCCACGGCAACCGAAGGGGCTTTAGCGCCTTTTGCACTTTTTACACTTTTCGCACTACCGGAAGCGATAGAAGCTTTAGCCACTTTTCTCTCAAGTGCATCAAGCGCCTGAAGGTCCTGCTCTACCAGATTGTCAAAACCACCTTCAATATCATCCAGACTGATCACATTGCCGT
>QNZT01000061.1 GCA_003978455.1 Sulfurospirillum sp. | reverse complement strand
TGAGTGTATCGGTACCGATGGGGTAGAATCCAAGAAACGTATCAGACCCTGGCAGATAAAAGGGAAATATACCTTTGGGTGCATCCGGTTCGGATGTCTCTACATCTTTAAAGTCTTCCAATTCACCGGCCTGCTCCAAATGGTGTGCAAAGTTTCCGGCAACTCCCAATCCAATGACATTTTTAAGTTCCATACGTTGCATCCTTACATGCTCATTTCTGAGATATTCTTATTTTAGAGATATTTGGAAGACAGTATAGCCTAGCGATGTTTATAATGTGTTTGAAATAGATAAATGGAAATATAGAAAATAGAGAGAAGTTGTGCTACCAGCCAAAAGCCGGTAACACTAAAGTAAACAATAATTACGCGTTTGCAACAGCGTCTTTAAGTGTTTTACCAATTTTGAACTTTGGTGCAGTGTGTGCCGCTTTAGTATACGTTTTGTTTGTTCCTGGAACTTTACCGCTCTTCTCAGCTACTTCTACTGTTGAGAATGTTCCAAAACCTACTAGAGATACTGACTCTTTGTTCACAAGTGCCTCAGTTACTGATGCAATAAATGCTTTTACTGCTCTCTCTGCCGCTGCTTTACTTTCAAACTCACCATTCTTCTGTACCAATTCTACAAAATCTGCTTTTGTCATGCTTCTTCCTTTTTAATTAAGATACGAATATTATAGCATAAATCATTCTTAAGTCAAGTTGAAAGCCCCTTAAATAGGGCATTTGAGCCTATATTTTTTATATTTTGATACAAAAAGGGTGTAAATTTGGATAATGTCATCTCAATGTCATGTGATTTTGAATAGGTAAGTGTTGTAAAAAGATGGTGCGCACGAGAAGATTTGAACTTCCACGCCCGTAGGGCACTACCCCCTCAAGGTAGCGTGTCTACCGTTCCACCACGTGCGCACATAGACTAAGCAGTTTTAAAAGTACTACTGAAACTTTAAAAAATGAGGGTTAAAACCTGTGACGGGATTATAACCGTCACAAGCTTTAAATTACTTTAATGCCTAATTCGACAAGTCGAATGAGCCAACTGCTGAAGTGCCCAACGGAAATGCCCTTGGGGTATGACTTAGCGTCAGCGTAGCCTATGAAGCTTTGCTTTGGAGGCGTTCTTTATGATGGAATTATAGCTAACTTCTAATAAAAGTAGTGTAAGGCAAAAGTTGCACCATTCATGGTATCAAGTGGCTTAAGTCTGTTCATGAAATAGTAGTGATAAGAGACATCCAAGTCAATGTCGTCTGTAACATAAAAGAGCATACCAAAGTCTAAGCCATAATATCCATTTCTATTTTTTATTGTAGTGGTGTTCCCATCTTTCTTTTTATTTTTTAAAATACGGTTGTCATTATATTCTCTAATAAGATTCTGATCGTAACGAATATATCCAAGTGTTCCACCAACATAGGGTCTGACTTTTGCAGTACCAAACATACTATCCATGAAGATGTAGTCCACTTCAACATCTACACTTAGAAAATCACTGTTTCCTTCTGCAGAAAATGTAGTACGAAGCTCTTGTGTTTGTACCCCATACTGGATACCAAAAGTAGTCTCTTCTTGAGAAGCTGGGTTTTTTGGACGGTTTGGTTTTTTGGTTGCGATAGATTTTAAATTTACGGTATGTGTAGCAATAGTTACCCCGATAAATGGAAATGTCTCTTGCTCAGCAAAGAGCGAAGTGAATAAGAAAGTAAAAAGTATAAAAAATCTTGACATAGATTTCCTCCAGAAAAGTTAAAATGATAGATAGAATATCTTAGCGTTATGGTATCTTTATTTGTGTTAAGAAAATCTTACTTGGGATATTTGATGCTATGAGTTAAGCTATTAACGATACTCATGGTAAAATACCTTTGAAGGATTAGGATGAAACAGTTATTTAAGTATTTTCTGCCATATATCATGGGATATAAAAAAGAGTTTATTTTTGCGATATTGGGGATGATTGCTGTGGCAGTTGGTACAGCAGGTACCGCGCATCTTCTCAAACCTATTTTGGATGATATATTTATCAATAAAGACAAAGAGATGTTGTCATGGATTCCTGTGATGATTATAGGGATTTTTGCACTTAAATCTGTGGGTAAATTTGTGCAGACATACTTCACAGCATACATCGGTGATGATGTTGTACGAAAGCTTAGAGACAGACTTACACTGCACTTGATGCATCAAGATATTGCGTATCTCAATAAAATGCGCAGTGGGGAACTTCTTAGTCGTATTACCAATGACCTTACACGTATTCAAAATGTGGTTTCAGTACTTTTACCTGCGGTGATGATTAAAGTGATGCTGATTATCACATTGTCAGGGTATATTATTTACCAAAGTCCTACTTTGGCATTTTATTTTCTTGTGATTATGCCTTTGGCACTGTTTCCGTTACAGATTTTAGCAAAGAAGATGAAACGCTACTCCAAGCGTTCACAAGAGAGTACCTCAAACTTGACTGCCAGGTTGACAGAAATATTTAACAACATAGAAGTGATTAAAGCGAACTCATCTCAGACGTTTGAATATGAACGTTTTACAAAAGAGAATCTACGTTTTTTCAAAGCCAGCTTGAAACAGATTATGATTAATGCGCTGACTGGACCAACCTTAGAGATATTTGGTGCAGTGGCGGTAGCCATTGCCATCTATGTGGGTGCAATGGAAGTGATTAATGATGAAATTACCGTGGGTACTTTTTTTGCGTTTATTGCTGCATTGTTTATGTTGTATGATCCTATCAAAGTACTTGCAAATATACACAATAAAATGCAAGATGCCGTTGCAGCGACAGAGCGGATGCAGGAGCTTTTTGATGTGCATCCAAAGATTGTATCTGGTGAGCATGAGCTTACAGATATTGAAGAGATTGTATTTGAAAATGTTGGGCTCTCTTATGATGGTGAAATGGCACTGCAAAATATTAATCTTGAGACACATAAAGGAAAAATATATGCCTTGGTAGGGGATAGTGGGGCTGGAAAAAGTAGTTTTATTAACCTACTGGTACGCTTTTATGACCCTAGTGAGGGGGAGATACGTGTGAATAACCTTAGTTTGCAATCATATACCTTACCTTCTTTACATGAAAAAATAGCGTTTGTCACACAGCGAATTTTTATCTTTCAAGATACAGTACTTGCCAATGTCGCCTATGGTTTGGAGCAAGACAAACAAAAGGCTATTGCAGCATTAAAAAAAGCAGAGGCATGGGAGTTTGTTGAAAAACTGGAAGAGGGTATTGAGACTGTATTGGACGAATTTGGTACAAACCTCAGTGGTGGACAGCGTCAGCGTATTGCATTAGCCAGAGCACTCTATAGCAAGCCTGAGATACTCATCTTAGATGAAGCAACCTCTGCACTCGACAATAAAAGTGAAAAAGCGATACAAAAGTCACTCTACGCACTCAAAGATGAGATGATTACCTTTGTGGTAGCACATCGCTTAAGTACCATTGAAAATGCAGATACGATTTTGCTTTTAGAAAACGGTGAGATTATAGATAGAGGCACTTACAGTGAACTGCTAGAAAACTCCTCTGCGTTTCAAGCACTTGCGAATAAAGCTATAGAATCCTAGTTTACGCTTTTTCCCAGAGTGTCCCTTCTGCGGTATCCATGATGTTTATGCCCAATGCCGTGAGCTCATCACGGATAGCATCTGAACGTGCAAAATCTTTGTTTTTTTTGGCTTCGGCACGCTCAGCTACCAAAGCTTCAATCTTCTCTTTTAATGCTTCATCAACACCTATCTGGAAGTAGGAGAATGGCTCTTTGCCTCCAAATCCTAGTAGCGTATCTATAAATTTGATATTGGCTAAGGTCTCTTTTTTGAGACCTTTGTCGTTAGGGTTCACATCTAGTGCATCATTGGTAGCAGCAATAAGTTCATCTATGACTGAAAGTGCAATGGAGATATTTAGATCATCGCCCATAGCATCAAGTAGAGATTTTTTAAAGTTTTTATTGACCACAGATGCTTTACCAGGGGAGACACGTTTTTTGAGTCTATAGAGTTTGTCTAGTCTTTTTTTATTGAGCTGCAGTTCCTCTTGGGAAAAGTTAAAGTCATTTCTATAGTGTACAGAGTTTAGGTAGTAGCGTAAAACTTCGCCATCATAGAGTTTTAGGGCATCTTTAAGAAAAAAGCTATTGCCGAGTGATTTAGACATTTTCTCTCCATCTATTTGTACAAAACCGTTATGCATCCAGTATTTGGATAGTTCATGCCCTGTGGCACAGCGTGACTGTGCTGCTTCATTTTCATGATGCGGAAAGAGCAGGTCTGCACCTCCCCCATGTATGTCTATACTGTAGGTGTCGTTGCCCGGAAAGTGTTTTTCTATCATAGCTGAACACTCTATGTGCCAACCTGGGCGACCACGAGAAAAGGCAGTGTTAAAACAGATATCGTCATCACCTTTGCAGGCTTTCCACAAAGCAAAGTCTTTAGGGTTTCTTTTCTTTGAAGTATGTGCGACACGGCTTTGTGCATCTTCATCCTCTGCTACACGGTGAGAAATATTGCCATAAGAGGTGTCTTTAGAAGTATCAAAATAGACATCTCCTGTGGAAATGACATAGGCGATATCTTTGTCAATAAGTCTTTGTATCATAGACTCTATGGCTTCAAGAGACTCTGTGGCTTTAGGTTCTATGTCTGCAGGTACGACACCCAGAGCAGCCATCTCTTCAAGGTATCTGTCTATGTAAAAAGAGGTAACCTCCTCCATACTTTTACCTGTTTCTTCTACTTTTTTGATGATTTTGTCATCGATGTCGGTAAAGTTTTTACCCATGGTGACGTCATAACCGTATGCCTTTAAAGTACGAGAGAGAAGGTCAAAAGCGAGGCTTGAACGTGCATGCCCCAAGTGAGCATCATCATAAACAGTTGGTCCACAGACATAGATACTCGCTTTATTGGGAGTGATAGGTTCAAAAGGAACTTTCTTTTTTTGTACGCTGTCATAGATATGCATCATAGTAAAATAGCCTTATTTTGTATTGTTGTGATTATAGCTAAAGTATGGTTAGGATTATTCTCACTTAAGCAGTACACACTAATATAATATATACACAATTTATGCTAGAATTATGTGACTATAGTATCTTACCCCATTTCACAGGTGTAAATATAAGCCAAATTTTTTGAGAAAAGATGACTAGATTATTTTAGATTTAAGGAATTCCATATGAGCAATCTTCATAAAGTATTGAAAAATACATTAACACATAGACAAATTGTTATTCCTAAACCAAAAGATGAAAAAATAGAAATTTACGAGAATAGTTTACTGATTACAGAGACAGATAAAGATGGTATTATTACATATGCCAATCGTCGATTTTGTAAGGTTTCTGGTTATACGAAAGAAGAATTGATTGGTATGCCTCA
>QNZT01000069.1 GCA_003978455.1 Sulfurospirillum sp. | reverse complement strand
ACTTCGTAGGAGAAATCCACATGACCCGGAGTGTCGATGAGGTTGAGTGTGTAGATTTCCCCATACTTTTCATACTGCAGCCGGACGCTTTGTGCCTTGATGGTGATACCGCGCTCTTTTTCGATATCCATCGTATCCATCATCTGTGCACTCATCTCACGCTCCGTGACGGCACCGCACTCCTGGATGAGCCTGTCTGCAAGTGTGCTTTTCCCATGATCGATGTGGGCGATGATCGAGAAGTTGCGTATATTTTTCTGCATCAGATAAAGAGACCGTTTACGCTTTCATTGTGATAGATTCGGCGGATCACTTCGCTGAATAGGTTGGCGACGGAAAGTACAGTGATCTTTTCACTCTCCTGTGTCAGGGGAATGGTGTCGGTAACGACCAGTTCATCGAGTTCCCCTTTCTCTATGCGTTCATACGCCGGACCGCTGAGAACAGGGTGTGTGCAAAATGCCATGGCGGAGTTTGCACCGTTTGCTTTCAGTGCTGCGGCCGCTTTGACGATGGTACCTGCGGTATCGATCATATCGTCTATGAGGATGACATCTTTGCCTTCCACGTTTCCGATGATGTTCATCACTTCGCTCTCATTTGCTTTTTCACGTCTTTTGTCGATGATGACGATATCGAGATCGAGTTGTTTGGCAAAACTTCTGGCACGTGCGACACCGCCGATATCGGGACTGGCGATGATGGGATTTTTGAGGTTTTTGCGCTGGAGATAATCTTTGAAAACGATAGAACCGTAGAGATTGTCGACAGGGATATCGAAAAAGCCTTGGATCTGACCGGCATGAAGATCGACAGTCACGACACGGTCGATACCGGCTGTTTCAAAAAGGTTGGCTACCAGTTTCGCGGTGATCGGAACACGGGGAGCCGCTTTTCTGTCTTGTCTGGCATAACCGAAGTAGGGTACGACCGCGGTGATAGAGTTTGCAGAGCTTCTGCGCAGGGCGTCCGTCATGATCAAAAGCTCCATCAGATTGGCATTTGCCGGAGCACAGGTGGACTGGATGATAAACACATCGCGACCGCGCACGCTTTCACTGATCTGTACGTTGATTTCACCGTCGCTGAAACGGTTGATGGTTGCTTCTGAGAGCGGGATGGAAAGATATTTTGCCACTGCTTTGGCAAACTCCGGATTGGCTGTACCGGAAAAGACTTTATAGCCTCTCATTACTAAGACCTTTGCTATTTTTGAGATATTTTATAGAAAAGTCTCTGACAAAAGACTGAGAGTGATGCAGGTATTGTTTTTATGGTGTTATTTATACGCTTGTTTCAGTGAAGCAGTGCAAACTCCTCCGGGTATTTGTTTCGGAGGTATTCCATAAACAGCTCGATCTCAAAATCGTCGAGGTTTGCGATAAAATCAAGTTTCTGCTCTTCGCTGCTGCTACGGTACATATCTATCACCGTGTCAAATGAATTTATGACAACTTTTCTCGCCTCTTTCAACGGTAGCGATGCGACATAACCGTGCAGAAAAGGGGTTTGATCCTGTGCTGCAAGGGAGGTAAATAATACCACTACCATAGAAATAATATACTTCATGAGAAGCTCCATAAATTAAATATATTTAACTATTGTAGTACATATTTTAAATTATTTAAATAATTAAGAATAAATATACCTTCGCGACAGCACCCCATATGTTACATTTTGAAACATGATGGAAAGTGCTTTAACTCAGGCTATTTCAGGGTATTTGGGAAGGAAGAGCGATGTTGATAAAAAGATAGCTGTTTCAAAAATGAAATTTTTCACAGTAAACGTCTATGTATCGCTAAGGATATTTTTTAAATGATGTACCCATATGATAAATATGTTAAAATAATAACGAATTAATCATTTTGCAGGAGAGAAACAATGAAAACAAAACTATTTATAAGTGCGGCGGTTGCGCTTTTTTTGATGACAGGCTGTACGCAGGAGACACAAAACAGACTGGGACGTGCTATCCAGAACTGGACGGGTACGGACGGTGTACTGGAGATATATAACGGCGGGAAACTGGTACGAAAATTTATCAAAATCGATAAGCTGACAACCGCAATCAGCACCGACGGTGATACCGACAGACCGTATCGATTCGGTTACGGGATCTTTGATGCAAACCTCAACGGTGTGGCGGACAAAGGCGAGAAGAGGGTCTACTTCGAGATCAGTGACTATTCGACGCAGTATGTCTTTTTTGAAAATCCGAACCATTGAGTCTGACAGATGGATCTGATTCCCCTGTTTGACAAACTGCTGCGGTACAAGTCTGTAACACCGGACGATGACGGCGCGTTTGATTTTATCGAAGGTTATCTCGACGATTTCGAGACGATCTATTTTGAAAAAGAGGGCGTGAAAAACCTCTTCATGTATAAAAAGTTTTCAGAAGGGGATCACCTCTGTTTCGCAGGACACATCGATGTCGTTCCGCCGGGTGACGGATGGGAGAGCGATCCGTTTGAGCCGCTGCACAAAGAGGGTAAAATCTACGCACGCGGTACACAGGACATGAAAAGCGGTGTGGCGGCATTTCTGAAAGCGTGTAAAGAGGCGAAAGCGTTCCGCGGTACACTTTCGGTGCTGCTGACCAGTGACGAAGAGGGTGATGCGACATACGGTACGGTCGAGATGATCAAAAAACTCGAATCGATGGACTTTTTGCCAGATT
Organism: Sulfurospirillum sp.; assembly: GCA_003978455.1. Classification (GTDB taxonomy): domain Bacteria; phylum Campylobacterota; class Campylobacteria; order Campylobacterales; family QNZT01; genus QNZT01. Next base: position 2,746 of record QNZT01000069.1, on the reverse strand, counting down.
ATGTCATCGTCGCGGAGCCGACGTGTGAAGAGGTGTTTGGTGATGCGATCAAGATCGGGCGGCGCGGTTCTATCAACGGTGTGATCGAAAAGGTCGGGATGCAGGGACATGCCGCCTATCCGGAAAAAGCGAAAAACCCTATCCATGTTGTTGCACAGGTGTTGCCGCATATGGCGGGGGTCAATCTCGATGAAGGAGATGAAAACTTCGCTCCGAGTCAGTTTGTCATCACCGACATCCGTGCGGGTATGGAAGTGACCAATGTCACCCCCGGAAAGTTGAAGATGATGTTCAATGTACGTAACTCTACCAAGACGACTATCGAAGATGTGGAAGCGTTTGTGGACAAGTACTTTCATGAGATGGACTATACGCTGACACTGAGTCAGAGCGCCAGACCGTTTGTCACCAACCGGGAGTCGAAAGTGGTACAGAAGATGCTTGCATCCATCAAAGATATCGTCGGTGTGGATGCGAAACTCTCCACTGCCGGAGGTACGAGTGATGCACGTTTTTTCGGAGCGTATGGGATCGATACCGTGGAGTTCGGGGTCATCAACGATACCATCCATGCACCCAATGAGCGTACATCCGAAGCAGAGGTAGAAGCGCTTTACGAAGTGTTTTCCAGACTAATAGAGAGATTTTAAAGGATGGTATGTGATTAAAAGAGAACTTTTCTTCGAGAAAGAAGCGACGGATGAGGTGATCGCGGAAGCGTACGATGCGCTCAGGGCAGAGCGGGACAGCGGAAAAGTCGGCTACTATCTGTTGCCGGAGTCGGATATGCTGGCGAAGATCGAAGCCTTTATCGATGATTACGATTTTGAGGCAAAAGGTATTCAAAACATCGTCGTGATCGGTATCGGCGGCTCTTCTCTGGGGACGAAAGCGGTTGATTCGCTTCTGGCACATACCCCTTCACGAAACGGCAGAAAACTCATCTTCATGGAAAATGTCGATCCCGTGGAGATAGAGTCCAATCTCAAAGATCTGGTCTATGAAGAGAGTTTTTTTATCATGATCTCCAAATCGGGTTCTACCATAGAGACCACTTCGCACGTCAAAGATCTGATCCACCGTTTCGATGCACCGGTGGAGAGTGAAAAGTTCAGAAGCCATTTTGCATTTATCACCGATGCCGGTTCTCCGCTGGATGAGCTGGGCAAAACTGTCAAAGTACCGACGTTTCATATACCGCACAATGTCGGCGGGCGTTTTTCGGTGCTTTCTGCTGTCGGACTGCTTCCACTGACACTGCTTGGGTACGATACCCGGGCGCTGCTTGCCGGTGCAGGGGCGCTTCAAAACGGTTTCTTTGACAAAAGCGAAGATCTGCTGGTACAAAAAGCGTATCACTATGCCACACACAGCAAAGATGTTCCGATCAACGTGCTCTTCTCCTACAGCAGTGCTTTTAAAGAGTTCAATGCCTGGTATGTGCAGCTTTGGGGAGAATCACTCGGAAAGATCGACAAAGCAGGAAATCATGTCGGTATGACACCGGTGGGGATCATCGGTTCGGTCGATCAGCACTCCTTTTTACAGCTCCTCATCGAAGGTCCGCGCGACAAAACGGTGACGATGATCAAAGTGATCGATTTTCAGACACCGACGGTGATCCCCAATGTCTCGCTGCCGCATCTTGAAAAGACGGACTATATCAACGGACACACCTTCAACGAACTCATCAACGCCCAGTGCGATGCGACGATGGAGAGTATTATGCAACAGGGGATCAGTGTCGATAAGATAGAGATCGGAAAGCTGGATGAGTACAATACCGGATATATGATCATGTACTATGAACTGCTCACCTCCCTGTGCGGTCACTTTCTGGGCGTCGATACCTATGACCAGCCGGGTGTAGAGCTGGGGAAACAGATACTGAAAGGGAAATTTGCCGGCTGAAAAGATAGTCCTCTTTACCGACCTTGACGGAAGTCTGCTCGATCACGGAGACTACAGCTTCTCCGGGGCACTTCCTATGCTCTCATATATCAAAAAACACCATATTGACCTTATCTATACCACCAGTAAAACCCGTAAAGAGTGTATGCTGTTGCAAAAGGAGATGGGTATCTCTGCACCGTTTATCGTTGAAAACGGCGCATGTATCTGCTATCCTGACGGTAGAAAAACGCTGCTGGGACGTCCTCATGAAGAGATTACTCTTTTTATCGACCGTTACAGGGCGGCGTTTGGAATTCGGGCATTTAAAGATATGTCTGTCGAAGAGATTTGCCGGCATACCGGTTTTGACGCTGTGCAGGCTACACTGGCGAAAGAGCGGGAGTTCAGTGAACCTTTTCTGATCGACAGCGTGATGGATATAGAAGCACTGAAGCGTATTGCCGAAAAAGAGGGATTTGCCATTTTGCGGGGCGGGAGGTTTTACCACTGTGTCGGTGCGGGACAGGATAAGGGCAGGGCGGTCAGAAGTGTCATGAAACACTATCCCGGGTACAGAAGTATCGCACTCGGGGATAACTTTAACGATATACCGATGCTTGAAGCGGTGGATATTCCTGTGCTTATTCCCCGGCATGGCGGAGCATTTATCCCCCTCTCTCTGCCGCATCTTGTCAAAGCGCCTTGTGAGGGGAGCAGGGGGTGGAACGAAGCGCTGAAAGAGGTTTTGGCAGATGGACCATAAAGCTGCTGCGCGCAGCCTTTTTGCATGTGGTGTTGCCGCGGTACAACCGGAACATCTGCATTATGATGTAGAGGAGTTCAGAGGGCGGGA
>QNZT01000027.1 GCA_003978455.1 Sulfurospirillum sp. | reverse complement strand
AAAAATATTTCGATTTGTAATATTTTTTGAACTTTTGAGAATCTTTTTGTACACTAGGAGTCTGTCGGATTTGTCCGATCGAAGCGAAAAATTCAATCTTTCAGGCATATTTTTGGCTCATTTGAGGCGAATAGCCGTAGCTATTTAACGAAAAGGAGCTGAAAATAGGACGAAAGAGTAGATTTTGCAGCCGATCAGGCATAAATCCGACAGACTCCTGGGTAAATGATTTTGTTAAATCAAGTTATAGCAAGAGTATGATATTTTATCTCTTTGGTTACAGAGGAAAGATTATGGCAAGTCTATTGACGGCATTTATGAACATAGCAGATTATTACCAAACTGAGATCACTGAAGTGAGAGGTGGCAACAATCGTGCCAATAATATGGGTGAAGGTCTTGAAGCATATATCAAAGATGCTTTTGCCGGTACATTTGATGTAGAGGATGTTCAGAAGCGTCTTTTACAGTATGAAAAGATATTTTCCTATGAAGGTAACAAAAACAATCCCCCGGATCTGATTCTGAAAAACGGTGATGCTGTCGAAGTTAAGAAAACAGAATCGAAAAACAGTGCTATCGCATTAAACAGCTCTTTTCCCAAAGATAAACTTTATGCAAACAGCCCGATGATCACCAAAGCGTGTAAAAAGTGTGAGATATGGGATGAAAAAGATATGCTTTATGCTATCGGGCATATTCAGAAGAGACGTCTTAAGTCATTGTGGTTTGTATATGGTGACTGTTTTTGTGCCAGTCATGAAGTATACGAAAAGATCAGAACTACTATCTCAGAAGGTATTATGACGATCCCGGATGTAGATTTTACAGATACGAGAGAGTTGGGAAAAGTCAAGCGGATCGATCCTCTTGGGATCACAGATCTGAGGATACGAGGGATGTGGCATATTCAAAACCCCAATAAAGTTTTTGAGTATATTTATCAATATGACGATATGAAAGTTTTTCAGCTCATCGCATTGATGACAAAGAAAAAATTTGCTTCGTTCCGTGAGGAGGAGAGGATGATGCTTTTAGAGTCTGTTAATCACAATCTCGAAATCAAAGATGTTAAAATCAAAAATCCTGACAATCCTGTACAGTTGATAGATGCAATCTTATTGATTTTCAAGGTAAACGGATGAATCTCATATCACTTTTTTCCGGTGCAGGCGGTTTGGATCTCGGATTTGAGATGGCTGGTTTTCAGACACTATGGGCAAATGAGTATGATAAAGAGATATGGGAGACATATGCGAAAAATTTCCCGTATACAGTACTTGATCGGCGAAGTATCGTACAGATCGAAGATCATGAAATCCCCGATGCCATCGGCTTGATCGGAGGACCGCCGTGCCAAAGCTGGAGTGAGGCAGGAAAACTCAAGGGTATAGAAGATCACAGGGGGCAGCTCTTTTTTGAGTTTATACGTATTTTACGGGCAAAAAAGCCGCTCTTTTTTCTGGCAGAAAATGTCTCCGGCATGCTGGCAAAACGTCATAAAAACGCGCTCGAAAATATCAAAGCACACTTTGCAAAAAGTGGATACAGGCTCTCGATAAAGTTGTTAAATGCCCACGATTATCAGGTACCGCAAGATCGAAAACGTCTCTTTTTTGTCGGTATGCGGGAAGATCTGGGGGTTGATTTTCAGTTTCCGAATCCTGTTGCTGATAAACAGTTTCTCAAAGATGCGATTTGGGACTTAAGGAATAGTGCACTTCCTGCCGAAAAGAAAACATATACAAACGGCGAGAAGTGTCAGGTTCCAAATCATGAATATATGACGGGAGGATTTTCATCGATTTATATGTCGAGAAACCGTGTAAGAGCCTGGGATGAGCCATCTTTTACAATCCAGGCAGGAGGACGGCATGCACCGATACATCCGCAGGCTCCCAGGATGATACTCGTTGAGAAGGATAAGCGTATCTTTGTCCCTGAAAAGGAGCATCTCTACCGGAGGCTCTCTGTTCGTGAGTGTGCGCGTATTCAGACTTTCCCCGATACCCATATCTTTTACTATAAAAATCTGACAGCCGGTTATAAGATGGTAGGCAATGCCGTACCGCCACTTCTGGCATACCATCTGGCAAAAGAGATCAAAAAGAGTCTTATAAAAGCGGGTGTAGGTGCATATGAAATGGCGGAAAAGGGTATGATTAAAAATCATCAAACAGATATACAGATCCACCTAAATCGCTGAATATCTTTCCGCTCTTTCACGAATCTGTTTTACCATCTCCTTCACAAATGCTTTCTCCTCTTCTCCCGTTGCAGCTTCATGAAAGTGGTGCTCTTCGACTGCTTTTAAGACGCGATTTGCCATGTTTTTTAGCTCTTTAAATGCCAGTTTCGGGTTGATGTCGCACTGCTCACACATCGCTTCGATGTCTCTTTTTTGAATGTCGGTGCTGAAGTTGTCGCCGTAGCCCATCGAAAGCTGCTGTTCAAACTCCGGATACATGGCGATGCAGACCATATCGTAAAACGGGGTGAGGGTGTAGCCGTTTTTGCCGGCGAAAAAGGAGATATTTTTGCCGTGTGCATCGGCGTTGGAGATGATGAGGTTGAAAAATGCCCACTGTAGGATCTGAAGTTTTGTTTTGATCGGATTGGCGCAGCGGTTGCTGAAGGCAAACAGTTTTTGGAAACTCACCCCTTCGCGTACGGCTTCGACACGTTTCCCTGTGCCCATGTTGCGTTCGTATTTGTGTGTCGGGGGCAGGTCAAGTGCCTGGCATCCGTCGATGATATGGAGCCGCTCTATCTCCTCGTCCGAGATGCGTTTGCGGTCGAAGCGCGTCACAAGCAGGGCGGGTTTGTCACCGAAATGTTTGATCTCCACTTCCGCCGCCTCCAGCCCGGCGGCGTGTGCCAGTTTCATGCAGATGTACTCATTGATGATGAGGTGGCGCTGCCTGTCGGTTTCAAACTTGAGAATATGTGTCGATGCCAGTTTCCCTTCGCCAAAGCTGTAGGCTCCGTTGCGGTAGATGACGGGAAGTTTGTCCTGTACGCCTGCAACACTCAGACGCGGTTTGCCGTCCCAGATGATGAGTCTGACGGGGTCTTCGGTACGGATACGCTCTGTAAGTTCGATCTCTTTGATCTTGCGTTCACTGGTAGTGACACGTTCAGCCCGGTCGTCGAAAAAGGTGAGGGCACCGGAAGTTTCGTTGCCTATCTCACGGGTGATGGCGAGGGTGTTGTTTTTAGTGACTTGAAAAAAGAGGCTGAAGATATCGAGTGCCCGTCCTTCGGGCAGGAGATTGTCGAGAAACTTTTTGATACTTGCGGAGGTTGCAGGGGTATCGAAAGGGATATGGGGTGAGATCTCAAAGCCGTTTTGCCGCCACGCATGGGTATAGGCAAATGCAAAATGCTCTGTTTTGCTGTCGACCTGGATGATGCCGACTTTCTGATCTTTGTAAAAGACGCTTAGCTTAGCCGCCATGTGCCACTTGCCACGGCTCCACCATGATCTTTATACCCAGCATCTGGGCTACATGAAGTGCCGTATCTATGCGGACACTCGCTTCCGCTTTTTCGATATTGGTCAGTGTGGCGATGGAGATACCGCACAGCATCGCCACATCGTGCATCTTCAACCCCTCCTGTGTACGCCTTGCCCGGATGAACTGTCCCAGAAGCTCTTTGGTTAAAAACCCCTCCTGTTTCGGAGTGGGAAGTGCTTTAACTCGTTTAGCCATGAAAGATCCTTCGTCTTTATTAATTCTACCTTTACAGTATTATACATCGACAAAATGAAAAATTTACTTAAATACTGGAATTGTAGTATTTTACATTGTCTTAGGAAAGAAAATTTGTAAAATACTGCTTTTTTAGGATTATACAAGGGCTTGATGAAGTTATATTTTTGGCGAAAAAGTAAGAATTATGATATTATCTTAATAGTAAGGCTATTTCATGAAAACTATTAAATTTATTGCATTGCTTTTATTCATGTTGTTGATACCGCTCTTTTTTGTGTTGATCGACCGTGCGAGTCATCCGCACCATATCTCTATCGCCACGGGGAGTACCGAGGGTGCGTACTATTTTTATGCAAACGCGTATAAAAAACTGCTGGCAAAGTCGGATGTCGAACTTCGTATCGTTCCGACGGAGGGATCTCTCGATGCACTGGAGAAGTTGCAGAGCGGAAAGGTTGATTTTGCCCTGATGCAGAGCGGTTTTGAAAACGAATATGCCGGCACAAAGCAGCCGCTTTATGCGCTTGCCAATGTCGCATATGAGCCGGTTTGGATCTTTTACCGCGGTGCGGGGGCGGATCGTCTGGGTGCGTTTCGCGGTAAAAGTGTGGCGGTGGGAAATCCCCGAAGCGGTATCTACACTGTAGCCAAACGGCTTCTTTTTGCCGCAGGGATCGATGCGAACAATACAAAACTGCTGCCGCTGGGAAATCATGAAGCCGCAACGGCACTGGAAAAAGGGGCTATCGATGCGATGTTTTATATCGCTTCTGCTGATGCAAAGCTGGTGCAAAAGCTCCTTCATGAAGAGGATATCCGTCTATTTGATTTTCAAAGTGCGGCGTCATATCGCCAGTATTTTCTCAAACAGGGGGAGGATTTTCACATCGTGCGGCTGGAAAAGGGCGGATTTGATCTGCCGCGCGGGATTCCGAGCCGATCCCATACCCTGCTGGCAAAATCGACACTCCTGATGACCCGTTATGCCGATGACGAGATCGTCCGTCTCATGATGAAAGTGGTGCAAAAGGTACACCGGAGGGCGGGGATTTTTGCGGAGGAGGGAACATTTCCCAACAGTGCGGGGCTGGCAAAACTGCTCCATCCGGCAGCAGCGCGCTATTTTCAGCAGCCGACAAACTATTTTGAAGAGAACTTCGACTTCTGGAGCGCCCAGAGTCTGAACAAACTCAACAAATTTGCCCTGCTGATCCTGCTGCCGCTGATCACCGTCTTTGCCTTTTTTGTCGAAGTGATCCAGCCGACCAGACACTGGTACAGCCGCCGTAAAGTGATCCGCTGGTATGACAAAGTGAACGAGATCGATACCGGCATCGACAAACTTTCACCCGAAGAGGCGCAGGCGAGAAAGGATGAACTGCAAAAAGTGCTGGAGCGCGTCCGCCAGCAGGAGGATATCCCCGCCATCCATATGGAAGAGTTCTACACCCTGCAAAACCAGATTGTCCATATCCTGGAAGCATTGCAAAAACGCATCGATTACCACAAGCTGGCCAAAACGATATCGAGCGAGTGGAAACGTGATAGTGAGAGTCCGACGGGTGCATAAAATTATCCCCCTTATGTTATCATGAACAAAACGAAAGCCAAGGAGTAAGCATGCCCAAAAGAGATGATCTGGATCTGGACTATTTCAGAGAAAAACTGTTGCAGGAGAGAGAGCGTCTTGAAAAGGAGATCGCAGCGGTAGAAGCTGAAG